>JBDOOJ010000078.1:0-2540 GCA_039830885.1 Cycloclasticus sp. | reverse complement strand
CACTTCAACGACCGTTATTGATTGAGGGTGAAGCGGGTGTTGGTAAAACGGAAATCGCTAAGGTGCTGTCTGAGGTGTATGACTGCCCTTTGATTCGTTTGCAGTGTTATGAGGGCTTGGACGCGAGCACGTCTGTTTATGAGTGGAATTATTCGCATCAGTTGTTATCTATTAAGATGATGGAGGATGCGGGTTCGTCGTATCAACAGAAAGAGTCTAATATTTTTAATGAAGAGTTTTTGTTAGAACGCCCCTTATTAAAAGCGATTCGGCAGCCTACTTCGCCGGTTTTGTTAATTGATGAAATTGACCGTACGGATGAGGCATTTGAGGCGTTTTTATTGGAGTTGTTGTCGGACTTTCAAATTACCATTCCTGAACTGGGTACGATTAAGGCGTCGTCTATTCCTAAGGTTATTCTTACCTCTAACGGTACGCGTGAATTAAGTGATGCGCTGCGTAGGCGCTGTTTGTATCACTATATGGAATACCCCAGTTACGAAAAAGAACTGCGTATTATTCATACGCGGCTGCCGGAGATTCAGGATAAATTGGCAATTCAAATTGCGACATTTTTACAGCAATTACGCGACGTTGAATTGCGCAAACAACCCGGTGTGGCTGAAACGTTGGATTGGGCGGCTGCGTTGATGGGGCAAGGCATTACTGAACTAACGGCTAGCGATTTTGTAATTCAATCTTCTAAAAGTTGCTTATTGAAAACGCAAGACGATGTGACGCGTTTAAATAACGCTGAAATGACGCAGCTGATTAATAACGTTTCTTAGCAAGCCTCTGATGGTAGCCACTCAACCCACTAGCCGCTTGATTGGTTTTGTGCATTTTTTACGCGACACGGGCTTTAATATTGGTGTTCGTGAAATTTTGGACGTGTTAACCAGTTTGGGCAGTGATGCGCTTACAGACAAGAAGCAGACCAAAAACATTCTCCGATCGCTGTCTTGCCATAGTCGTTTGGAGTGGCAGCAATTTGACCGATTGTTTGATTTTTATTGGTTGCCCGCTATGGACACAGGGCAACCGTCTAACGTTGACATAAGCGACTTACCTCAACTGCCTAGCAACAAGATTACAGGCTTTAGTGGTAGTTCGCACGAAGCGCCAGACTTGATAAAGGACATGTCCGGCAACACTGCTGTTGGCGCTGGCAAGCAAAACACCTTTTCCAAAGCTGATTTCCGCTTTTTAAGAAACCATAAGGCGATGCATGAGATTGAGAGGCTCGCAGAACAGCTCGCTTTAAAACTGAATAGGCGATTGAGTTATCAGTACGTTATTAAACCCCATGGCTCGAAGATTGATATTCGCCAAACGATTCGTCGTAATTTATCGCACGGTGGACAACCGCTTAAATTGTTTTATCGTAACCGCCGTAAAAAGCCGATTCATTTGGTGATTTTGCACGATGTATCGCACTCGATGACGTGGAACAATCCCTTGTTGTTTCGTTTTGCGCGCGGCTTGATTCGAGCATTTAAAACCAGTGAGGCGTTTGCGTTTCATACCCAGCTTTTTAACGTAACTAAGTTTTACCGCGAACCGTCTATTGAGAAAATGCGCCGTCAATTAGAGGAGCGCAACCATTTGTGGATGGGCGGCACGTGCATTGCCGAGTCGATTCACGAATTTAATACCAAACACGCATCGACAACACTTAATTCTAAAACGGTGTTGATTATTATCAGTGATGGTTTTGACACTAACGAGCCCGAACAACTGGCGGACGAGTTAAAGTTCATTAAACAAACCGCAAAAAAGATTATTTGGCTGAACCCGATGCTTGGCCGCGAGGGCTACAACCCAAATAAAGGCTCTATGCAGCTAGCCTTGCCTTATATCGACAAGCACGCCCCTGCGCACAGTTTAGATTCGTTAAAGAAAGCAGTGCGGTATATTGCGGATGAGTGCCGCTAAGTTTTAGGCTTATTACTCTAGTCTAAAGCCGACTTTAATGGTGACTTGCCAATGCTTAATGGCGCCATCTACGATATGCCCGCGGGTTTCTACTGCTTCAAACCAGTCCATATTTTTTACTGACCTAGATGCTGTTTCAATAGCGTTTTTAATCGCATCATCCGAGCCGACTTCTGAACTGCCTGTGATTTCAATGTGTTTATAGGTATGGTGGCCCATGGTTGTCTCCTTTTTATTTATGACAGTTTCAGCATACGCCTAATTTGGCCCATCAACAATGCAGGTATATATCGCCACTTAATAGAAAAGTTATGCGGCCGTTTAACCACCGCATAAAATCATTCGTGAGTATCCCAACGCTTTCAGGTAAACTTTAATTACTTCAATAATACGTTAATGAGTTGGCATGCAGACCCTTGAGCACTTATTTCAAAATAACAAAGATTGGGCGGCGTCTATCCTTAAAGAAGACCCTGGATTTTTTAAGCGTTTATCGAAGTTGCAAGCGCCTGAGTTGCTTTGGATTGGCTGTTCAGACAGCCGTGTGCCGGCTAATGAAATTATCAATTTGGCACCGGGCGAAGTGTTTGTTCACCGTAACATTG
>JBDOOJ010000053.1:0-8982 GCA_039830885.1 Cycloclasticus sp. | reverse complement strand
CGCCGTCTAAATCAAATAAAACTGCCGCTATGTGCCCGCTTTTGATGTCATTAGACATAAAATAAAACTAACCTGTTTTTTTGAAAACACAAATATAGTTAACGCTGATATCACTGCCCATAGAAAATGATTTGTTGATGGGGTTGTACTCAATGCCGCGACTATCAACAAGTTCTAAGCCCGCTTGACGGGCCCATAAAGCCAGTTCAGAGGGCTTAATAAAACTGGCGTAGTCATGCGTGCCTTTTGGCAACATGCCTAAAACATATTCTGCACCAACGATGGATAACAAGTAGGATTTTGGGTTTCTGTTCAAAGTAGATAAAAACACATAACCATCGGGCTTAACCAAGGCCGCGCAGGCTTCAATAATGGATACGGGATCTGGTACGTGTTCCAGCATTTCCATACAGGTAACGCAATCAAACGCATTTGGTTTTTGTTCCGCTAACTCTTCCACACTAATGTGTTGGTACTTTACCGATACACCGCTGTCTAAACTGTGTAAATCTGCAACGTCTAGGAGCTCTTTACCTAAATCGACACCGGTTACGTTTGCACCCTTAACCGCCATTGCTTCAGATAAAATTCCGCCACCACAACCGATATCAAGTACATCTTTGCCGGATAAAGAGACGATCTTATCGACGAGGTTAAGGCGCAGCGGATTGATTTGATGCAAGGTTTTAAAATCACCTTCGGGGTCCCACCAGTGTGATGCCATAGAGCTAAATTTTTCGACTTCGTTTATATCTACATTATTTTGATTCATAGGGCTATTTTACACCTCTTTTGTTTGCTGGATGATGGAACGGAGCGATTTTTCCATACCATTGTTTGGCTTTTTCAAGTAAGGCTGACTCATCCATCGTGGTCAGCTCATGGTTGTTTAATAGTTGCTTTCCAGCAACCCAAACATCACTGATTTGTGAGCGACTGGCCGAATACACCAACGTGGAAATCACGTCATACACGGGCTGGGTTTCAATGTGGTTTAAATTGATCGCAAACACATCAGCTTGCTTGCCGATGGTTACCGAGCCAATCTGCTCGTCCAAGCCAAGCGCTTTCGCGCCGTTAATGGTAGCCATGCGCAAAACGTCGTGTGCTGAAAGGGCGGCTGCATTTTTTGTCACGCCTTTGGCCAATAAAGCCGCTGTACGCATTTCGCCGAGCATATCAATGTCGTTATTACTGGCAGAACCGTCAGTGCCTAAAGCGACATTAACACCGGCTTCTAATAAACGGGGAACAGTACAAAAACCGCTGGCTAATTTTAAATTTGATTCAGGGCAATGCACCACGTGAACAGAGTTTGCGGCCAATTTTTCAATGTCGTCCTCGTCTAGCGCCGTCATATGCACGGTGATTAAATCCGGACTTAATAGGTCTAAGTTACTCAGACGTGTGAGTGGTTTTTTACCGTGTTTTTCAATGGCATCATCTACTTCACGTTGTGTTTCATGAACGTGAATGTGCATGGATAAGCCCAGCTCGTCCATAATCGGTTGAAGCGTTTTGAAGGACTCATCCGACACGGTGTAAGGCGCATGGGGGGAAAATGAAAAGCTAATCAACCGATGATGATTAAATTGATCCCGAACGGCCAAGCCTTTGGAAATATATTCATCCAGGGTTTTCGCCCAGCGAGTTGGGAAATCAATCACAGGAATGCCTATGTTGGCACGAATCCCCGCACGCGATACCGCCAATGCCGTTTGGTCAATAAAGAAATACATGTCGTTAAAGCAGGTTGTGCCGCTTCGTATCATTTCAGCAATCGCCAACTCAGTGCCGTCTTTAACAAACTGCTCATCGGCTAATTCGGTTTCAGCCGGCCAAATATGTTCATTCAGCCATTCATCAAGCGGTAGGTCATCTGCGAGGCCTTTCAGCAAACTCATGGCCGCATGGGTGTGCGCGTTAACAAATCCCGGAACGATGGCATGATCGTTCAACTCAACAAGGTTTAACGGCGAATATTTTGACGCCTCATTTTGCGGCAATAAATCAATGATTTTATCATCATCAATAATCAACGAATGATGATGCAGTACGCTATCATCGGCATCTACCGTTATAATCCAACGGGCATTAATTTGAAGGCTTACTTGCATAATATAATGAATAAAGAAACGTTGATGTATGACACCATTCGGCCAGTTAGTTGGCAGGATAATGGTGTGCGCTTATTAGATCAGCGACAATTACCTGAACACGAAGTATATCTACATATAACAAGCACGCAAGCCTTGTATCATGCGATTAAAGACATGGTAGTACGTGGTGCGCCAGCAATAGGAATTGCCGCCGCTTACGGCGCCGTGCTGGCCGCTAAAGAAGCGGCTAGCGAGGCTAATGATGGATTTGAGCAACGATTCCACGATAAATTGGCTTTATTAGCATCATCCCGCCCAACTGCCATTAACCTATTTAATGCGCTGACTGCTGCCAAGCAAGTAAATAATCCGTTACATCATTTATTGGCTTGGGCTGATCAGTGGCTGGCGGATGACATTACCGCAAACAAACGCATTGGTTCACATGGAGCGGCTTGTTTTGGCAAGGGAGTCAATGTATTAACCCACTGCAATGCCGGCGCTTTGGCAACGGGTGGTTATGGAACGGCCTTAGGTGTTATTCGTTGCGCGTATCAACAAGGTAAACTCAACACCATTTACGCCGATGAAACGCGGCCTTGGAACCAAGGTTCACGATTAACCTTATGGGAGCTGCAAAAAGAAAACATACCGAGCACTTTAATTGCCGACAGTGTTGCGGCATCGTTAATGCAACAAGGCAAAGTGGATTGGGTTGTTGTGGGCGCAGACAGTATTTGCATGAACGGCGATATTGCTAACAAAATCGGCACCTATTCATTAGCCGTTTTAGCCAAACACCACGGGGTTAAATTTATGGTGGCAGCGCCGGTAACGACCATTGATATAAACGCCAAGACAGGCGCGGACATTATCATTGAGCATCGTTTAGCAGATGAAATATTGCCAAATTACTATAAAAAAACAACAGCCAGTGCGTTAAACCCCGTGTTTGATGTAACGCCCGCTAATTTAATATCTGCCATCGTGACGGAAAAAGGCGTGATTGAATCGCCAGATGCCAGTAAAATGCAGTTTTTAATTTCATAAAAGAAGACGATTCATGTCTCAAATACTAGCAATCGCGGCAGGTGGGTCATTAGGTGCAGTTATGCGCCACCTTGTTTCGACTGGCGTTTACAGCTGGTTTGGGCGCGGCTTCCCCTACGGAACGTTAACCGTTAACGTGTTAGGTTCGTTGGCAATGGGCTTGTTGTATGAATTATTTTTACAACGTTTATCCATTTCACCGGAAGTAAGGGCGCTACTGTTGGTTGGTTTTCTCGGTGCTTTTACTACGTTTTCAGCATTTTCTATAGAAACAGTCCACTTGATAGAGCAAGGCGACTTGCTAAAAGCAGTGGGTAATATCTTGGCCAGTGTGATTTTATGCGTACTGGCAACATGGTGCGGGCTTCTAATAGCCAGGCAGTTATAAACGCGCTGATGGCGCACATTCAATAATAAACAACAGCTACATACAGGAACACTAGATGTTAGATCCACAGTTAATAAGAAATAACCCAAATGAAGTAAAAGACGCCATGCAACGACACGGCGCCGACTTAGACGTAGATGCGTTTAACCTACTTGAAACTCAACGAAAAGAGATTCAAGTTAAAACCCAAACATTACAAAGCGAGCGTAATAGCCGTTCAAAATCTATTGGTCAGGCAAAAGCCAACGGTGAAGACATACAGCCTTTACTAGACAGCGTGTCGCAGTTAGGCGACGAGCTAAAAGCTGCTGAGACCGAATTAAGCGGTATACAAGCACAACTGCAAGATATTCAAATGTCGCTGCCTAATGTGCTGTCTGATGACGTGCCCAGCGGTAAAGACGAAGAACAAAATATTGAGCTTAAAACCTGGGGCGACGTGCCAAGCTTTGACTTTGATGTAAAAGATCACGTTGATTTAGGTCAAGCACTCGGCGGCATTGATTTTGAAGCCGGTGCGAAAATAGCGGGTTCTCGTTTCGTCGCACTGTCCGGCCCGCTTGCAAGGCTACAACGGGCGCTAACACAGTTTATGCTAGATACTCACACCGACAAACATGGCTACCGCGAAACGTATGTACCGTATTTGGTTAATAAAGAAAGTTTGTTTGGTACCGGGCAATTACCCAAGTTTGAAGACGACTTATTCAAAATGTCGGGTGATTCACCGTATTACTTAATCCCAACCGCCGAAGTGCCGGTGACTAATTTAGTCCGCGATGAAATTATTAGTGCAGATGATATGCCGCTAAAATTTGTTGCGCACACACCGTGTTTCAGAAGTGAAGCGGGGGCCTATGGCCGTGATGTTCGCGGCATGATTCGCCAACATCAATTTGAGAAAGTAGAACTGGTGCAAATTGTTAAAGCCGGTGATTCAGTTAAGGCGCACGAGGAACTAACGCTACACGCCGAAGGCATTCTTCAAGCACTTAAGCTGCCGTATAAATTAATGTTACTGTGCTCAGGTGATACTGGCTTTTCGTCCACTAAAACATTTGACCTTGAAGTGTGGTTACCGGGGCAATCTGCCTACCGTGAAATTTCATCGTGCAGTAACTTCAGCGATTTTCAAGCGCGTCGTTTGAAGGCCCGCTGGCGTAACCCTGAAACTGGCAAACCGGAGTTAGTACACTCCGTCAACGGTTCAGGTTTAGCGGTAGGCCGCACACTGATAGCCGTGATGGAAAACTACCAACAAGCCGATGGCTCGATTAAAGTACCAGACGTGTTGAAAGCTTACATGGGTGGTTTAGAAACGATTACGCTTTAGCATTAAACAACAGACATAAAAAAGCCCCGTATTCGGGGCTTTTTTACATGAAAATTTATAACTTAATCACGGCCACTCATCGCACCTAAAATGTGTAACAAGCTAGTAAATAAGTTAAACAAGCTAATGTACAAAGTAACCGTCGCCATAATGTAGTTAGTTTCACCGCCGTGGATAATGGCACTAGTTTGGTACAAAATCATGCCAGACATCAACATGATGAACATAGCAGAAACACCTAACGATAGAGCAGGGATGTTAAACACCATTGCGCCAATACCGGCAAGGAACGCCACTAAAATACCCACCATTAAGAAGCCAGAAATAAAGCTAAAGTCTTTCTTCGTGGTTAACGCATAAGCCGAAAGTCCAAGGAAGATAACGCCTGTGCCGCCCAGTGATGTCATTATCAGTTCATGGCCATTTGAATAAGCATTCAAATACATGTTTAAAATAGGGCCTAGAGTCATACCCATAAAGCCTGTTAATGCAAACACACAGGCAATACCGATGGCACTGTTTCTAAATTTAGTTGTAAGCCATAACAAGCCAAAATAGCCAACAAGCGTCACAATCATACCCGGATGAGGTAAATTCATGCTCATTGAAAGGGCCGCTGTGCCAGCGCTGAATATCAACGTCATTGCTAACAATATATAGGTATTCTTTAATACCTTGTTGGTCGCTAGAATGCTCGCTTCGCTGCGCGCTATTGATTGATTAAATTGATTCACTTATACACCTCACTAAAGTTAATAATGCTTACTAATCTGACTGCCATTGGCAGAATTGGTTCAATCGTACTGAATTATAAAAAATCTTCAAGTCTTTTAATGATTCTGCTGGAAAAGAGTCCGATACTTCAGTAGTATGCGCGGCTTGGAAGAGAAACTTATGTTTTTCTTTATATAGCCGCTTAAAACTGGAAGGATGGCAGAGCGGTTGAATGCACTAGTCTTGAAAACTAGCATGGGTTAACGCCCATCCAGGGTTCGAATCCCTGTCCTTCCGCCAATTGTTTTAAAAAAATCAGCCCCTTATGGTGCTGATTTTTTTTGTCTTTTTGCTATCGCTTGTTTCCTGGTGTTGTTTGTTTAAATCTGCGGTAAAAACTGCTTTTATATCAAAAGGCAAGTCAAGCATCAACAACTTGCGCAAGCTCGCTTTAAATGTCGCTGAGTGGTTGTGTAATCTAACCACAACAGGTATCTGCGAGAATACTGTTAAACCCTGTAACAAAGGTTAAATAAAGGCGGTTGTTTTTTCGTCAGCCGCGCAAATAAAAAAAGCCCAGTAAAAACTGGGGCTTTTTATTAAAACGCGATACCTTTTTATTCCTTGATTTTTTCTGGAGCAGCATCTGAGCTTGCTTGTTTAGCGACAGGTTTAGGCGTTTCAGCTTTAGGGCTTTCTACCGCTGGTTTAGGCGCTGCATCGCTATTGGATGTTTGCTCAACGTCTGCTTTAGGCTTTGCTGACGTATTACGGCGCCTTCTGCGTGGATGACGCACGCCTGTTTTTTCTGTCGCGCTATCAGCCTTAGCGTCGCTTGGTTTTTCAGCGGTTGCTTTCTCTTGGCTTTCTACGGCGACCTTTTTATCCACCGGCTTTTGCTCAACTGATTGCTCAACAACCGGTTTAACGCTGTCTATAGCAGTTGCCGGTTTATTATCATTTGCTGTTGTGTCAGTTGAATTACCGCTGGTTTCCTTAATGGCGTTGTTTTCTTGATTGGCCGGTGAGCGACGAGGTCTTCTGCGTCTGCGTGTTGGCTTGTCCGAAGAGTTATTGCCATCCGTTTTACCTGCTTCAGGACTGCCTTGTGCTACCTGTTGCTGTTTGTCCAGTTCTTTTTGTTCCGTATGGGGCTTCTCCTGACGTTGTTTATTATCAGACGTCTTTTGCTGTCCTTGACCCTTATTACGGTTTTGCTGGTTACGGTTTCTGTTACGGTTTCTATTCCTATTTTTATTTTGACCTTCACCATCTTTTGGGCGTTGCTGGCGATTTTGCTGCGGGCGCCTATTGCTGGTTTTTTTAGGTTGTTCTTTTTTCACTTCATCGGTTGACGATGGAATGATTTTATTGAACATTCGCTTAAGGAAGCCTTCCGTTTTAGCCTCTTCTTTAGCGGCGGGAACTGGACGTTGCGTGGCTGGCACAACGTTTTGTACAACGGCTTTTTGCTGTTCAACGGGGTCTCGTTTGTACGGTTTAACTTCGCGTATTTCATCATGAGGAACACGTTCATGGCTGGCAGTTGTGTCGTCCTTAACGTCTTTTGTACGAATTCGTTCTATTTCATACTGAGGCGTTTCTAGGTGCTTATTTGGCACGACAATAATTGAAACCTTATGGCTCTTTTCTATTTGCTCAACTTCCGAGCGTTTTTCATTTAAGACAAAGGTTGCACAGTCAATAGGCACTTGAACAATAACTCTTGCCGTGTGCTCTTTCATCGCTTCTTCTTCTAAAATACGAATGATTGAAAGCGATAGCGACTCAACGCTACGAATGGTCCCTTGGCCATGGCAGCGCGGGCACACGGGCAAGCTTGATTCAGTCAGTGATGAGTGAATGCGCTGACGTGACATTTCAAGCAAGCCAAATCGAGATATTTTACTGAATTGAATACGCGCTCTATCGTGCTTCATGGCTTCTTTTATGCGAGCCTCAACCATGCGTTGGTTTTTACTCGGCCCCATGTCAATAAAGTCGATAACGAATAAGCCACCCATATCACGGATACGTAACTGCCTTGCAACTTCGTCTGCGGCTTCTAAATTAATATTAAGCGCGGTGGTTTCAAAATCTGCGCCTTTGGTAGCTCGCGCGGAGTTGATGTCGATTGAGGTAAGTGCTTCAGTCGGATCAATAACAATTGAGCCGCCCGATGGAAGAGGGACTTCACGGCCATACGCTGTTTCAATTTGGCTTTCTATTTGATAACGGGTAAACAGTGGCACGCTGTCTTCATATAACTTAACGCGTGATAGATATTGCGGCATAATTTGCTGCATAAAATCATGAGCCAAGTTGTAAGACCCGACGCTATCAATAAGCACTTCATCTATGTCTGCACGTAGGTAATCACGAATAGAACGTATAACAAAGTTACTTTCTTGGAAGATTAAGTAGGGCGCTTTGCGGTCTTCTGATGCACGGCTAATGGCGTCCCAAAGTTGCGTTAGGTAGTTTAAATCCCATTGCAATTCTTCAGCGGATTTTCCAACACCTGCGGTACGTACGATAAGGCCAATATCTTCAGGAATATCTAGTTGATTTAAAACCTCACGCAACTCTGTTCTATTGTCGCCATCGATACGGCGTGAAATACCACCTGCACCGGGGTTGTCAGGCATCAATACCAAATAGCTGCCCGCTAAGCTTATTTGCGTTGTAAGGGCTGCGCCTTTGTTGCCACGTTCTTCTTTTTCAACTTGAACAACAATTTCCAGACCTTCTTTAATCTGGTTTTTGTCTTTTATAACGTGTGTATCAAGCCCAATCGCTTGACCGGTGATTTCTTTAAAGGGAAGAAAGCCATGACGGTCTCCGCCATAGTCAACAAAAACAGCTTCTAAACTACGTTCTACGCGGGTAATAAGCCCTTTGTAGATGTTTGATTTTTTCTGTTCTTTTTCTGGGACCTCAATATCAAGGTCATATAGTTTTTGTCCATCGACTAGTGCAACTCTTAGCTCTTCGGCATGAGTTGCATTGATTAAAATTCTTTTCATTGTGTTTTTTTCCTGATGCCGCACGGTGCACAGAAATAATAGGGTTGTGAGATGATGAAAGTTGATTCATTTGTTATTTGATTATCTTTAAATTTGTTTTGTTTGTTTAAAAATATTGATTTCTCACGAGGTCAGACATAAAAGCGTTAGTTTTTTATAACGATCTTTTTTTGTAATGTCCGTATTAAATTCCTGTTGTTTGTGGGCAATTAAAAATCGCTCATCTTGGGTCGAGCAAATAAAACCCGTTTGAATGTCGGTATAAACCAATACATTCAGATTCTTTGTAAAGCTGAGTTAAACGGAAAAAACCTTCCGCTTTAACGAAACTTATCCCCATTGGGGAACAGTAATTAAACGTTTGCATAGCCT
>JBDOOJ010000050.1:0-9005 GCA_039830885.1 Cycloclasticus sp. | reverse complement strand
ACCAAAGGATCTAACGGCTTGCTTAACCACTTCTTTTTTGGTGGCATCGTCCATGTCTTTATGCACTAACACGTACGACCATACTTCAATCTCATTCGGCCCTCTTGGGTGCCAAATTTTAAATATGTTGGTACCATACAAAAATGAGCAATTTGGAAAGGTCGTACAGTTCCAGTGCCCGTCAAACAAGCCCGCTCTGGCTTCACCTAATTTTTCAGCTACTTTAGGAATCGTTTCTTGGTTAAACTTATCGAATGCCTCGCGCTTAACGTGAATAGATGCGGCGGCTTGTCGAATAATGCCGCAGCCGTGTCCATGCCGCGTTGTTATTTGAATGCCCAATTGGTCATACGGTATTTCAGCCGAGTTACCTGCTAGCATACCCAGTTCACCGCCAAGCACTTCAAGTGCTGCCGCGTGTGTCCAACCCACGTGGTACGCATCGCCAACGAAATTTTCAGCCGGTACTTTCCAATTACATTTTAAGGTTGATTTCATTGGTGGGCCCACCAACTCCATGCCTTCTCCAGCACCGACCATAAAGGTATCTAAATACCAGCCCCAGTCACCAAGATATTCTTCTAAACTTGGCGCGTCGTCATCAAAACAGCCAAAAACAAAGCCTCTGTAGCTTTCTACGCGAATTTTAGGAAGCCCTAATTTGCTCTTATCAATATCACCGTGGTAACAGGTATCTTCTAAAGGCACATCAACCAGCGAACCATCACCCCCATATACCCAGCCATGATAGTTACACACAAAAGACTTTGAGTTACCTGAATCTACTGTACAAACGCGATTTCCTCGGTGGGTACAAGAATTGATAAACGCTTGTAAGGAACCATCTTTATGGCGCGTCACTATCACGGGGTCTTCTGCCATGGTGGTGGTAATAAAATCACCTGTTCTCTCAAGCATGCATTCATGCGCCAAAAACAACCAACAGCGACCAAAAATTCGCTCTAGCTCTTGCTCGTAAACTTCTTGGTCACCAAAAATCTTTTTTGCTTGGGTCGAATTTTTCGTATCGACCAATTCTTTTGCATCTATCATTATCTTTTGCTCCTCTTTACAAGCTTGTCATTACTTTTCTATAACCTTTCCAAAACCCTCGAACTGCATTTTCATCCATGCCAATGGGACTAGTATGTTGCGCTGGTTCTGTGCCGCCCATTTCTATGAATGAGCGTTCGGTTTCGTCTCTGTGAACTCCGTTTTGGCAAAGCTCTATCGCCTCGCCGTCTTCCATTGAAATATATCCCGCAGGGCCTACCAAGTTGATATTGCGCAAGCGGTGCAGGGCCATCTCCTCATTATCATCCTCAAAACCAAAGTATGTCCACACTAATTCGGTACCATCGACACCTTTTGGTAATACTTGGCGAGCCGCCAAGGTGTTTTGAATTTGCTGTAATACCACCGATGGGAATAAAGACTGAATACTCAAGCCTACGCTATCATCTCGTTCTGGCACAAATTTAAGCACCCGAGGGTCTTTTAGCTCATGTGCGCCTTGCATTTCACGATTCGCTTCTGCTTTAAAGCCGTCGTAATCTATTTTTTTGGTCGGTGCCGGTGCGGACACATTAAAGTAGTTATGGTAACCCTCATCATTTAGTACACCTTCACTTTCTTGGCTTTGCCTATAAATGCCAAACGTTGGGTAAAACAAGTGCAATAGACCGCCATGGTAAGCATCTCTGCTGTTTTCTGAATACAGCTTCCAATTACCTTTCATATACTGGCGCGCGTAGCCAATCAATTTAATCGGCTTGTGCATAATGCGGTGAATATTCGCGCACATTTTTTCGCCTAAAAATGACTCTAAATCCGGCGTACTTTCATCAAAACTGGCAAACACCATCTGCGCAATAGTTGCGACTCTTAGTTGACGCAAACCATGCGCGTCCATATCAAAATCTTTCTCATAACCGCCCACACCTTTTAGACCCCGACGAAATGGCACGCCTCTTAAATCCCCTTTGGCGTCATAGGCCCACTGATGGTAAACACAGGTAAACGTGCCATCATCAGAATGGCCAAAGCGTTCTCTACACACTTGCGCGCCTTTATGCGCACAGCGATTAACCCACGCGTAAATATTACCGTCTTCATCGCGCGTCATCACAATGGGCGTATCGCCCACGAAGGTTGATTTGTAATCGCCTGTATTAGGGACCTCTACATCTAAACCAATATAAGACCACACCGGCCCGCGATAGAGCTTCTCTTGCTCAAGCTTATAAACGTCTTCATCTAAATACATTGAGAAAGGCGCACTGTTGCCATTCGCATCAATTTTTTCTATTTGCTGTTCTGCGCTCATTATATTTTTCGATTCATTTATTGTTTGAAAAATCCATTGCCAGCGGCAAGGTTCCCCGTTAATTTTATCGCTTCTAATATCATTGAATGATCTGCTTTACCCGTGCCCACTAAATCATACGCTGTACCGTGCGCGACAGACATATGTAGATACGGAGGCCCCATAATCAATGCGCAATTACCTGAAAAGCCCCAGGTTTTAATCGCTATATGCCCTTGGTCATGAAACATTGCCAACACCACATCGTAGTGCCCATCTATACAGTGTCTAAATACAGAATCTGGTGCGATAGGGCCTTCAACATTAATACCTTGTGCTTTTGCTCGCGCCACACCCGGAATAATTTCTTCGTCTTCTTCTTTACCCGACGCATGTGGGTTCAAGCCTGCTACCGCTATTCGTGGTTTTTCTATACCCCAAGAGATTAAGGCTGTGTTTAATTGTGAAATGGCTGTTGCCACTAAATCAGCAGTAATTAAATCGCACACATCGCGCAGTGGCAGGTGATCTGTTAGGTGCATAACGCGTAATGGGCCGCTGATAAGGAATAAGTAGCTTTGGCCCGGCTCCATGTTGATGACTTTATCTAGCACGCCCGCCATTTTCATCGACACCGAACTAATCGGCGCCATCACCGTTGCATCTACCTCGCCTGCTAATGCCAGCTGATCCATTTCGTCCAGCCAATCGGCGCTTATTTGCCCGCACGATTCGTTATCTTGCCCTAGTGTGAAGTTCTCATCATCAAATTTGCCAGAATCGATAATATCAATAACGGCAGGGTTATTCTGAATGTCCTTCACCGACTCTACTTTATTAACCTTTAACGACAAGCCGCAATCTTTAACCGCGCGCCGCATAACCGCTTGGCTACCGATTAATACAGGCTGGCAATAGTCGTGTAATTCACCCGTTGCCCACGCTTTTACCACCACTTCGGGGCCAATACCGGCAGGGTCTCCAATCATCGTTGCTACTGTTGGTTTTAAACTCATCAAAATCAATATGTGTAAATACTATGGAATATTAGCTTAACATTATTCTCTTCATTTTCTACCCAGTGCAACATGACTTAAATCACTTAATGCCAAAACATTCCACATTAAAGAAATAAAGCAAATTAAGCGGTTGCGTTTTAAGGCTGTCCTGCGCTAACCTCTAGTTAAATAACTCAAGGAGACATCATGGCTACACCAATACTTTTTAGTTCATTATTAGACATTGATGGCGTTGTTGGCGCAGTGCGCTGGCATGAAGCCGTTGCTGGAAAAGGCGCGGTTTCACCACCTCTTTTAACAGAATATATTGGCGATATTACGGAAGACCGCGCAGAACGTTTAATGGCACACTCTGAAGCCGCCGGTTTAGGTATCATGGGGATCAGCCAACTTAGCTATCACCGTGCTCGTGAAGATAAAACCGTTATGTACCCACTAGATGGCTATTATCTACACAGCCGTCAAGGCTCTGTTGTAAGCACAATCAACCGCGTATCGGTGTTACTCGATAATTCGAAAAATGTTGATATTCAAGACCTCATTGGCAAAATGAACCTAATAGATAACAGTTAACCCGATACCCTTCGTTTAAGCAGCCTTTAATGACTAGAATCATCGTTTAATACCATGGGGCTTTTATACTGGCATTAACTTATCCATCCGTATGGCACTAAACTAAAGGAGACTCCATGGCTGCCTCAGATATTACTCTTGAATTAAAGAGCGAAGTAGAAGATTTATTGAACGCCTATGCTCAATGCATAGATGATGACGAACTAGAAAAATGGCCAGATTTTTTTACTGAATCTTGTTTGTATCGCATTATCCCACGTGAAAACCACGAAGTTGGCTTGCCAACAGCCGTGATGTGGTGTGACAGCAGAGGCATGTTAGAAGACCGCGTTACTGCGCTTCGTCACGCCAATGTTTACCAGGTTCAATGGTACCGTCACCTACTTAGCAACCCGCGCATTTTATCTGTTGATGGCGACACCATTAACGTGCAATCTAACTATGCTGTGTTTAAAACCTGTAACGATGGCGCAAGCACCGTGTTCAACGTTGGTCGTTATGTAGACGTTATCGTGCGTGACAATGGCGTGCTTAAATTCAAAGAGCGTTCCGCCATTTTTGACACCCATAAAATCACAACCTTAATGGTTATCCCTATTTAAGGAGAGGCATATGAGCACCACACCCGAACATTTAAAATGGCCTAAAGAAGCAGGCTGCACCGCTGTACCGTATTCCGTGTTCAATAACCAAGAGGTTTACGAGCTTGAGCAAGAAAAAATCTACAACGGTAACACCTGGCATTTTTTAGCGGCCGACGCAGAAATACCCGATAAAGGCAGTTTTAAATCAACCTACATTGGCGACACCCCAGTAGTTGTTACACGCGGACACGATGAAGAAGTGTATGCATGGGTAAACCGTTGTGCTCACCGTGGTGCAGAAGTTTGTCGTGAACGCCATGGTAAAGTAGAAGATGGCGTATTCGCTTGCGTGTATCACCAATGGGCTTACGACGCCAAAGGTGATTTACGCGGCGTACCTTTCCAACGCGGGCTAGCTGGCAAAGGCGGCATGCCGAAAGACTTCGACAAAAAACAGCACAGTTTACGTAAAGTGCGCGTCGTTGTTTTCCACGGTACTGTTTTCGGTACATTCGGCGATAACACACCCGATATTGAAGAGTATATGGGCGAAGACGTGACATATCACTTCAAACGCCTGATGCACAAACCGATTGAAATACTCGGCACAACACGCCAATACATTGCAGGCAATTGGAAATTTTATTCCGAAAACACCAAAGACCCGTACCACGCGAGTTTATTGCACCTTTTTCACGCCACCTTTGGCTTGTATCGCTCGTCTCAAAAAGGCGCATCTATCGTTAATAACGATTTTCATTCTGTGCTGTGGGCCAGTAGCGGCACTGAAAGCGCCGAAGCTTTAGACGACATGAAAAAAGACAAACTTCGCACGCTTCAAACTGGTGAATATGAACTAAAAGACCCCTCGCTACTAAAGGGCCAACAAGAATTTGATGATGGCATCACCTTGGTCATTTTATCTTTATTCCCATCGTTAGTGCTGCAACAAATTCAAAACACCTTGGCATTTCGCCAAATTTTACCTAAAGGTAAGGATGAATTTGAATTAGTCTGGACGTATTTTGGCTATAAAGATGACACCGAAGAGCTAAGGAACATTCGCCTAAAACAGTTCAATTTAATTGGCCCAGGCGGGCTTATTTCTATGGAAGATGGCGAATCTACCGAACTGTGTCATAACGCCATTATCCGCGACGGCAAGTATACAAACGTCATACAAATGGACGGTAAAGAACCTGTAGGCAACGACCACCTAGTGACGGAAGGTCTAATTCGTGGTTTATGGAAAGGCTATCAAAAATTGATGGCCTTCTAAGTACTGACGCTACTTTTTTTATTATTGAGGTTTCTAGTGTTTTCGCTAGAAGCCTTTTTTATTTTACCCAAAAGCTTCTTCCCCCCCTCTGCTAATATAGTTTAGAGTTAGCTAATATTAACTGGCATTAAGCTGAATATGGCTCCAAAAAAAATGATTGCAGATTGTACTGACTGCATGCTGGCAAAAAACTGCGTTCCATCTGGGCTTTCGGAAAAAGACCTGTACCGATTTACCGACATCGTTTCCACCAATATCCAATACAAAGCAGGCGATGTTCTGTGCCAACAAAACGATAAAGCCCACTACCTCTATGTCGTAAAAGCTGGCTCATTTAAAACTCAAACCACCACAACCAACGGAACAGAGCACGTTAACAACTTTTTTTTAGCTGGTGATATTATTGGCTTAGATAGCGCATTTGGCGGCACCGCTTTATCAACAGCCAGCGCACTTGAAGACGGCATGGCGTGTAAAATTAGATACAGCCAACTTGCTGCTCTAAGAAAAGAGCTTCCTTCACTGTCCGACTTAGCCGTAAGCTTTTATGCCAACGCATTAGCTGCGGCCAATCAAATACAAAACAACTTAACCATCCAATGCGCGTCCTCACGCTTAGCTGCGTTTATACTACTTTATAATCAACGGCTTAATGAACACAGGCAACATCAAGCAGATATCCACTTAAGCATGTCTCGACAAGATATTGCCAGCCATTTGGGTTTGGCCGTTGAAACCATTAGTCGATCATTTTCTAAATTAATAGAAACAGGTAGCATCTCTAAAAATGGTCACCATATTCAAATTCTTGATTTGCAAAAATTAGAACAAGAAGCCAACTTACCCGCTCGCCAAATCAATGAATCATGACTTTCGTCACTAATATTTAAAACAGGGTTGGCGCATCGCAAAAAGCTATTTATAGTAGTACGTGGGTATAAACAGGAGAGAACATGTCCGATCAAACAACTCAGCCTTCACTGGTGTGGCCAAAAAAATATAACGAAATCCCTAAAGCTGTTTTCGAAATGGAAGAGCTTTGGCCTAAAGAACTAGAAACTATTTTTTACGGCGAAGAATGGCACCCCATTGTTCATCGAGCCGAGATCCCTAATCCTGGTGATTACAAGGCCGCAGAATTAGGTGAAATGCCGATTTTTGCTGTGCACGGTGAAGATGGCGAAATCCGTATTTTCCAAAACACTTGCACCCATCGCGGCACATCATTAATTACCGAAAGCTCTGGTAATAAAAAAGAACTCGAATGCCCGTATCACCGTTGGTTATTTAACTTACAAGGTGACTTAGTTGGTTGCCCTAACAGCCGAGACTATGCGCCCGGTTTTGATCGTAAGAACTTTGGACTCGCGACATTACGCATAGAAGAATTTTATGGTTTGTTTTTCGTCACCATGAGCGATAAAACACCACCATTGAAAGAATACTTAGGTAAAAACTTTTACGAACCACTAAGCCGCATATTGGGTGGTGATGGCCGGCTAAAATTAATTGGTTACCAAAAAGTCATGTACGACTGCAACTGGAAAGCTTATTGCGATAACGATGGTTATCACGCTCCTTTATTACACAAAGCATTCGCTTTGCTTAATTGGCAGGGCGGCAAAGGCGTTCAAAATGTATCAGAAAATGGCCATTTGTCGTTTGAGTCTGAGCTTAAAATACCAGATGACATCACTGCGCTAGAAGACGGTTCTATATTGGATTTTAAAGGCACAGAAACTAGCACGGGATCTATCGTACAAATGCAATTTCCCGTCACTGTCTATTCCAAACACATGGACATGCTCAATATTCGTTATGCCTTCCCTAAAGGGCCAAAAGGTTTGGAAGTGCATTATGCTTACTTCTCCCATGAAGATGATGACGAAGAAATGCTGGCCCATAGAATTCGTCAGTCCAGCAACCTATTAGGCCCATGTGGTCTCATCAGCATGGAAGATGCTTCTGTTTTCTCACGAATTGACATCGGCAACAAAACACCCGGTAATGCCATATTCCAAAAAGGTGTGGAAGACGAACATAAACTATCATTCACCGTAAAACAGAATGACGAGTCCGGCAACTTACCCCGCTGGGAACATTACAGAAAACGTATGGGCTTTGAGAGGAGTGAGACATGAGTAACCTATCAAACGAGGCGGTTAGTGCCGTAGAAAACCTAAACCGTGATTATATATCCGCGCTAGATACGATGGACATGGCCGGTTGGCTTAGCTGCTTTAACCAACAAGGCAGCTATACCTTTATTGCCGAAGAGAATGTGCGCCGAGGCCTTCCTATCGCCTTTATGCTGGATGACTGTTACGAAAGATTGCAAGATCGAGTCACGCAAGTCGTCGATATTCAAATAGACTCGACAGAGCATTACCAAACACGTCACTTCACACAATTAATGTCTATTACCGAACAAGAAAAAGGCGTTATACAAGCCAGCTTTAACTTTTCTGTTTATTACACACAAAAAGACACCAACCACACTAAGATTTTATGCGTTGGGCGGTATGAAGATACTATTATGATTGAAGAAGGCAAGGCGCAGTTTAAGCACCGTAAAGCCATTACCGATACGAACGTGTTGCCAAGGTATATTGCTTACCCGGTGTAGGTTAAATATTTTTTGACTCTCACGCTTGATGTTTTACCCCCACCCTAGCCCTCCCCCTTAAAGGCTGGAGGGGACAAAATGCAGCTAAACGTTTGTAAAATACACGACATTAGGCCACCACTACCTTTAATTACAAACTTTAAATACCTTCTACTTTTATCGACAATATCAAAAAAGCTAAGGGAGTAAAGCAAAACTAATCTTTTGCTCCTTCCCCATTTAAGGGGGAAGGCCGGGATGGGGGTAAATAACCACCAACACAATAACCCGAAAAAAACCTCGCCTAAACAAACAATCCATTACACACAACTAAACATTCAAACGAATCTACAATTTCTATTGTATTTTACTCTTTCAAAGCGCGCCTTCGCTAGTAGGCAAACGCTTACAAATATCTTCCAAAACCCCATTCAAATTTTCAATAATTTCATTATTCCAAAAACGTAACACTTCAAACCCTTCTTGATTCAATACCTGATTTCGTTGTTGGTCATAAGCATGTTGGTCCATATGCTGCCCACCGTCTAATTCAATGATCAATTTGCTGTCTAAACACACAAAATCAACGATGTAATTCTTAATTGGATGTTGCCGACGAAAACGATAGCCCAGTAATTGG
>JBDOOJ010000075.1:0-2604 GCA_039830885.1 Cycloclasticus sp. | reverse complement strand
GAAGGGTTATAGTCGTCATGTCTAAAAAACGGGTATTGTTATCGTGGAGTAGCGGTAAAGACAGCGCATGGACGCTCTATCAATTACAGCAAGACGATGATATTGAATTAGTTGGTCTCGTCACCACGGTTAACGAAACGCATCAACGCGTTGCCATGCACGCTGTTCGTGTTGAGTTATTGAAGCAACAAGCACAAGCGGCAGAACTACCATTACATATTATCAATATCCCTCATCCATGCAGTAACAAGCTTTACAACCAAGCGATGAATAACTTTTTTTCATCCATTGACGGACGGGGCATCACGCACATGGCCTTTGGTGATTTGTACTTGGAAGATATTCGCCAATACCGCGTGGATAATCTAAAAAGCACGGGACTAGAACCGCTATTTCCGCTGTGGTTAAAGTCAACAGAGCAACTTGCAAAAGCGATGCTAGAAGGCGGGTTAAAAACACGCATTACCTGTGTAGACCCAAAACAATTACCCGCCAGTTTTTGTGGCCGTGAGTTTAATCAGCAATTCTTAAACGACTTGCCAGACGGCGTAGACCCTTGCGGTGAAAACGGTGAGTTTCATAGTTTTGCTTATGCTGGGCCTATGTTTAAACACACGATCAGCATAACGGCAGGTGAGGTGGTGGAGCGCGATGGGTTTGTATTTGCCGATTTATTACCAGAGGGCTCCGCAGCGTGAACACCCTAAACTTCGATAATCAGTTTGTTAAAAAACTGCCCGCCGATAAAGTAGAAGAAAACTACCCACGGCAAGTACAAGGCGCGTGTTATTCATGGGTAAAGCCAAAGCATATGCAAGCGCCTGCGATGGTAGCGTATTCAACAGAAGCGGCAGAATTATTGGGGTTAACAGAGCAAGACTGTGAATCTTCAGGCTTTTTAAACGCCTTTTCAGGCAATGAACAGCTTGATGGCATGCAAGCCTATGCCACCTGTTACGGCGGGCACCAGTTTGGTAATTGGGCAGGCCAGTTGGGTGATGGCCGCGCCATTAACTTAGGCGACATTATCAATCAGCAAGGCGAGCGTTGGGCGTTACAACTTAAAGGCGCAGGGCCAACGCCATATTCAAGAACCGCCGATGGCTTGGCGGTATTGCGCTCATCCATTCGCGAATTTTTATGCAGCGAGGCAATGTATCACCTCGGCGTGCCGACTACACGCGCATTAAGCCTCGTTACGACGGGAGAAGAGGTCGTGCGAGATGTTATGTACGATGGCAACCCAGCACCCGAACTTGGCGCCGTGGTGTGCCGTTTAGCCCCTTCATTCACACGCTTTGGGCACTTTCAATATTACGCGCAACAAGACAATGGTCTGCTCAAACAGTTTGTCGATTACACCATCAGCACAGATTTTCTGCACTTGCTTAAAGCAGGTGCAGAGCTAGATAAGCAAACCTATTTAACGTGGTTTCAAGAAGTGTGTGATACAACGTGCGATATGATTGTTGGCTGGATGCGCGTCGGCTTCGTACACGGCGTTATGAATACCGATAACATGTCGATACTGGGCTTAACCATAGATTACGGCCCCTACGGTTGGTTAGAGTCGTACGACCCAAATTGGACGCCGAATACCACCGATTCACAACATCATCGCTATGCGTTTGGTCAGCAAGCGCAAATAGCTCACTGGAACTTGTATCAACTCGCCAACGCCATTTATTCGTTAATTAATGAAGTCGAGCCGTTAGAAAAAATACTCAATGGCTATGCTGAACAATACCAGTGTCAATGGAACTTGATGATGGTGCAAAAGCTCGGTTTTTCTAAAGTCTTAGATGATGATGCCGATAATGACATTGTACAAACACTCTTTGCATTTTTTGCTGAACACGAAACGGATATGACATTATTTTTTAGACAATTGATGAAACTCAAAACGGCTGATTTTTCGCAGGCCATTGAGGTGCTATCCGTGTCTTTTTATGCAGAGATAATGAACGAAAAAGCGACAGCGTTGCTAAAAGAGTGGTTAACAAAATATCACCAACGCACAACAGCAGATCCAACGACGCAAGAGCAAAGGCAAACCTTAATGCAACGGGTAAATCCAAAATATGTCTTGCGTAATTATTTAGCTCAACAAGCGATAGAAAAAGCAGAACAAGGTAATTATGCAATGGTGCATGAATTGATGAGTGCGCTAAAAAACCCGTATGACGAACAGCCTCAATACGAGCATTTAGCTCAAAAGCGTCCTGATTGGGCGAAACATAAAGTTGGCTGCTCTATGTTGTCGTGTAGTTCCTGAGATATAAATATGCTCATGCTGCTCTATTATTCATAAGTTCGTCTATTCTTAACATTAGGTCTTAACTAACTAGGTTTTGACCTGTACCCCGTATAACGGACACGGATTATGCAGCCTGTTCTTCAAACTGAGATGGAGAAACATATCCCAGTGTTGAATGCCTGCGTTTACGATTATAGAACCCTTCGATGTATTGAAACACACTCATTCTGGCTTCCTTAATATTTTTGTACCGTTCATGATTCGTGTGTTCGGTCTTTAATGTACCGAAAAAACTCTCAGCAACGGCATTATCCCAACAATTACCTTTACGGCTCATACTGATCGTC
>JBDOOJ010000063.1:0-33884 GCA_039830885.1 Cycloclasticus sp. | reverse complement strand
ATCTTCTGCTGAATGGTTGGGTACGATCATTATAAATGAGTGAATATTGGTAAATGCCTCAGCAAGTATCGATGTTAATAAAACATTCATTGCGATGTCTGTTCCGAACGGTAAGAACAGCATGGGGATAAGGACGAAGCGGAAAAAAACATATGGTAGGTAGCAATTTAGCCATAGTGCGACACCGTCTTTTGTAAAAGGGCTTCTGGCTGTCTTGTGTGATTCCGGTTGTCCTGATTTTTTGCGTTCAATATTCCTTAAAATTCGTAATGTTGTTGGTGCGTAATAAACAACCTTCCAAATTGTAGTAAATGAGATGACAATTAGATAACGCATGAACATGGGAATTTTAGATTCCCGTAACCATTGCATGTTGCGTTCAATTTGGTCTGGATCTTCGTCTTCACCTAAACGATAGTGGTGTAAACTATTGTGTTCAACATCCCAAGCCTCTGGGTGAATCCAATCGAGCCAATCGAAAAGCCGTCGCCAACCCTTTGCGTATCCTTTGCTTGTGTAGCGTTTGGGTATGTTGGGTACCTTATCGTAAGCGCCATGTAACACTGGGTGCGTTACATTAGCCCAGCGAGTCATATTGGCAGTGCTAATCAGTAAGGCAGACAAGGGGTTAAAAGGAATAATCCAAGCGGTTAAGTAACCAACTAGTGCGCATAACCGCCCCCAGCGTTCTACTTTTAATAGATGTTTGAAGTCTCCTTGTGAAGGAGGAGCTATTTTTTTCTTTAGCTCGTCAATGTCATTGGCAAGTTGTTTTCTATCGACCGAAAAATAGGGCATGTAAAGTTGTTGTTTTTTTAAAGAGAGAGTTATAGAGTAAAGGTAGCTCAATAACCAGCAGATGATTTTACCTGTATTTTAATTAAAGCGCTATTTTGTTGTGTGCATTTTAGGTTATGCGTAATGGACGTTGTTCTCGTTGTTCTTTATATCAGCAGATACAAAATTATTTACAATCTTTATAATGTGAAGTCACAAACCTAACCTGGGCTTAAAATTGGACCTATCCACCCCCGCATTATTATTTCCCGCCATCTCTTTGTTGCTTTTGGCGTATACCAATAGATATTTAGGCGTTGCTGCAGTTATACGTGGTTTGCATCGGCAAATTAACGATACAAACAAAGAGTTAATTGCTCGTCAAATCATTAGCTTACGTTTGCGTATAAAACTTATAATTTGGATGCAGATTTTAGGCGTGCTGAGTATTAGCATGTGCGTCGTCACCATGTTTTTACTGTTTGTAGACTCTGCACAACTAAGCCAAGCAACATTTCTTATTAGTATGTCGCTAATGATATTGTCATTAGCTGTATCGCTATACGAATTGAAAATATCGGGACATGCGTTAACGATTGAACTGGAAGATTTAGACTGCTAAGTAAGCGCTATACAAACGTAGACTCACCAGAAATAGGCGCTTTAATCAGGTCGTTTAAAATACCGTTTTCAATGTTGTAAATCCAACCGTGTACGTTTAGTTCTACTTCGTTTTTCCACGCGTTTTTCACAATAGTGGTGTTGCAGACATTACTTACTTGTTCAATTACGTTCAACTCGCACAAGCGGTCAAGTTTATTGGCATCGTTTAGGTTGCTTAGCTCTTGCTGGTTTAAGCGCCCTACGTCCTTAATATGCCCAAGCCAGTTATCAATAAGCCCGTGGTCTTTATCTTCTAGCGCGGCTTTAACACCACCGCAGCCATAATGGCCGCATACAATAATATGTTTAATTTTCAGTACTTCCACGGCAAATTGAATCACCGATAAACAGTTTAAATCGGTATGTACCACCACGTTGGCAATATTCCTATGAACAAACACCTCGCCAGGTGCCAAGTTGATAATTTCATTCGCAGGTACACGGCTATCCGAGCAGCCTATCCATAGCAATTCAGGTGCTTGCAATTTCGATAATCGGTGAAAAAAACCAGGGTCTTCTTTAAGGATAGAAGCCGCCCAATCTTTGTTGTTTTGAAATAAGTGCTCAAGGGTCTGCATGCCAACTCATTATCGTATTATTGATGTAATGAAAGTTTACCTGAAAGCGTTGGGATACTCACGAATGATTTTACGCAGCGGTAAAATGGCAATGTCACTTTGCTATAAGAAAGGAGGGTTACCCCTATATTGTTGGAGGGACAAATTAGGCGTATGCTGAAACTATTATTAATGCTGAGAGGTTTGCACGGAAGAAGATTTTGTTTTCAGACAAGGCAAAAATGCGCGGAAAGAGGGAGTTTACTGGAGTAAATGACTGATTGAGCACTTTTTTAACGCTGTCTGGGAGCAAAAGAGCTTTCGTGCGAAGGTCTCATAAAAAGGAGATAACCATGGGTCACCACACCTACAAACATATCGAAATCACCGGTAGTTCAGAAGTGGGCTCGGATGATGCGATTAAAAATGCAATCGAAACAGCATCAAGATCAGTAAAAAATATGGACTGGTTCGAAGCGATAGAAACGCGCGGGCATATCGTCGACGGTGCTATTAAACACTGGCAGGTGACGATTAAAGTTGGCTTTAGATTAGAGTAATAAGCCTAAAAGTTAGCGGCACTCATCCGCAATATACCGCACCGCATTCTTTAACGAATCCAAACTGTGCGCAGGGGCATGCTTGTCGATATACGGCAGGGCTAGCTGCATAGACCCTTTGTCTGGGTTATAGCCCTCACGGCCCAGCATCGGGTTAAGCCAAATAATCTTCTTCGCGGTTTGTTTAATTCGCTTTAACTCGTCAGCCAGTTGTTCGGGTTTATTGGTATCAAAGCCATCGCTGATAATAATCAACACTGTTTTAGAGGTTAGTGTTGTCGATGCGTGTTTAGCGTTAAATTCTTGAATCGACTCGGCAATACACGTGCCGCCCATCCATAAATGGTTACGCTCTTCTAATTGGCTGCGCATTTTCTCAATAGACGGCTCGCGGTAAAATTTGGTGACGTTAAATAATTGGGTGTGAAAGGCAAACACTTCACTGGTTTTAAACGCCCGAATCAAGCCTCGTGCAAAGCGGAATAACAACGGGTTATTCCACGTCATAGAATGCGACACGTCGTGCAAAATCACCAAATGAATCGGTTTTTTACGGCGGTTTCGGTAAAACAATTTAAGCGGTTGCCCACCGTGCGATAAATTACGGCGAATCGTTTGGCGAATATCAATCTTCGAGCCGTGCGGTTTAATGACGTATTGGTAACTCAGCCGTTTATTCAGTTTCAACGCGAGCTGTTCGGCAAGCCTCTCAATTTCGTGCATCGCTTTGTGATTTCTTAAAAAACGAAAATCAGCTTTCGAAAACGTATTTTGTTTGCCAGCGCCAACGCTGGTGTCGCCAGACATATCTTTTATCAAGTCCGGCACTTCGTGAGAACTACCACTAAAGCCTGTAATCTTGTTGCTAGGCAGTTGCGGTAAGCCGCTTAAATCACCGTTAGACGGCTGCCCTGTGTCCGTAACAGGCAACCAATAGAAATCAAATAACCGATCAAATTGCTGCCATTCCAAACGGCTATGGCAAGACAAGGCGCGAAGAATATTTTTAGTTTGTTTCTTGTCTGTTAATACATCACTGCCCAAGCTGGTCAACACATCCAAAATTTCACGAACGCCAATATTAAAGCCGGTGTCGCGCAAAAAATGCACAAAACCAATCAGGCGGCTAGTGGGTTGTGTGGCTACCATCAGGCGCGTGCTAAGAAACGTTATTAATTAGCTGTGTCATTTCATCGTTATTCAAACGCGTCACATCGTCTTGCGTTTTCAATAAGCAACTTTTAGACGATTGAATCACAAAATCACTGGCCGTTAATTCAGTAATGCCTTGCCCCATCAATGCAGTCGCCCAATCCAATGTTTCAGCCACGCCGGGTTGTTTGCGTAATTCAATATCGCGTAATTGCTGTAAAAAAGTCGCAATTTGCATCGCTAATTTATCTTGAATCTCCGGCAATCGCGTATGAATAATACGCAGCTCTTTCTCGTAACTGGGGTATTCCATATAGTGATACAAACAACGCCTACGCAGCGCATCGCTCAATTCACGCGTACCGTTAGACGTAAGAATAACCCTAGGAATAGACGCCGCCTTAATCGTACCCAGCTCAGGAATCGTAATTTGAAAGTCCGATAACAACTCCAATAAAAACGCCTCAAAAGCCTCATCCGTACGATCAATTTCATCAATTAATAAAACAGGCGAAGTAGGCTGGCGAATGGCTTTTAATAAAGGCCGCTCTAACAAAAACTCCTCATTAAAAATATTAGATTCTTTCTGTTGATACGACGAATCCGCATCCTCCATCATCTTAATAGATAACAACTGGTGCGAGTAATTCCACTCATAAACAGACGTGCTCGCGTCCAAACCCTCATAACACTGCAAACGAATCAAAGGGCAGTCATACACCTCAGACAACACCTTAGCGATTTCCGTCTTACCAACACCCGCTTCACCCTCAATTAGCAATGGTCGTTGAAGTGAATCCATTAAGGATAGCGTGGTCACTAAATCAGCATCAGCAATGTATTGGTGCTGGGCTAGTTGTTGGCTTAGGTGTTCAAATTGATTTGTCATCAGGTATGCCGTTATGTCAGTTAAATTATCTTAGGAAGGTTTTGGGGGTAATGCAAATGTAATAGTTCGTTGGTTTTGCATTGCATAACCAAAAAACATTAACGACTTGCATTATTAACGAGAAGCGTTATTATTTTTCAGAAGTGATTAAAAGCAATGCTTTTAATGTTGAAATAACAGATGCCTACTAGGAACTTATTATGATTAATAACCCATTCCACCCCGGTGTTTTCTTACAAGAGCTACTGGAAGAAATGAAAATAACCCCATATCGCTTGGCGAAAGATACATTTATGCCAGCGACCAGAGTAGGTGACATCATTAAAAAAAGGCGTTCGATTACGCCAGATACAGCATTAAGGTTGGCCAAATACTTCAACACCACGCCAGACTATTGGGTAAGCCTACAAAGTAGCTACGACTTAAGCCAGTGCCACCCGCAGCATCTAGACGATATTCAGGCGATAGCTTAGCAACCAATTCTGGTGGGGTGTGAAAGAGTATTCTCCATCATCTTAATAGATAACAACTGGTGCGAGTAATTCCACTCATAAACAGACGTACTCGCGTCCAGGCATCCATAGTAGAAGTGTTTCGGTTGTCATTTGTATCGTGTTGAGTATGATCTATAGATGTTTCATTGGACGCGTAAGTTAGGGAGAACAATGTTGTTAGAGTTCATAAACAGGAATGTTTCTGTTGGGTTTTATTAAATGAAACGCGCTTATTACTCGGCGTCTATTTTTGATTTTTGCAATCAGGCGCCAGATGAGATTCTCGGTGAAATGACTCGCCAGCATTCGTTTGATTTGACTGCTTTTCAGCGAAATGCATGGGTTGAACAGACGCTTTTATTGAGTGATGCTTTGGCCGGACATAAAGGGAAGATATATTTCGAATTTTCAATTCCAAGAATGGGTAGGCGAATTGATTCCGTAGTTATTATTGGCCCCATCGTCTTTGTTATTGAGTTTAAAGTAGGTGCGAGCACTTATGAGGCAGCAGACTTAGACCAAGTGGTGGACTATGCATTAGATTTGCATAACTTTCACGAAGGTAGTCATAACGCGATACTCATCCCTATTCTTGTGGCTACTCGTGCACCGCCAGAAGATAGTCGAATCAGTGTGCTACCAGATAGTGGTCTTATTAAGCCAGTTCGCTGTAATAGCGATAATTTGGAAAACACGATAAATAGCGCATTAAATATGAAGCTTGAGCAGTCGATAGACTGTAGTGCTTGGGAAGGGAGTGGCTATAAACCAACGCCAACTATTATTGAAGCTACGCTTGCACTTTATAACGGACATTCGGTGAGTGAAATTTCGCGTAGCGATGCGAGTACTTTGAATTTGTCAGAGACTTCGAATACAGTTGCAGAAATTATTGCTCGTTCAAAAGACCAGTCTCAGAAATCTATTGTTTTCGTAACTGGTGTGCCCGGGGCAGGGAAGACGTTAGTTGGGCTAGATGTTGCTACAACACATATTGACCCTGAGGATGAGCTTTATAGTGTGTTCCTTTCGGGTAATGGGCCATTGGTGAAAATTCTGCAAGAGGCTTTAGCTCGTGACAAAGTTGCAAGAGTGAAGGTAAATGGTGAAAAGATTCGGAAGGGCGATGCGCTTAGTGAGGTGAAGGCTTTTATTCAGAATGTGCACCACTTTCGTGACGAAGGGTTGCTTGATTTAGAAAAACCGCCTGTTGAGCATGTAGCGTTATTTGATGAAGCGCAAAGAGCATGGACAAAAGCTCAAACAATGAAATTTATGCGTGAGAAGAAAAATAGGCCTGACTTTAATCAGTCTGAACCTGAGTTCTTAATATCATGCATGGATAGGCATAAGGACTGGGCAGTAGTCGTGTGTTTAGTGGGTGGTGGACAAGAAATTAATACGGGTGAAGCGGGTATTAGCGAATGGTTTGATGCAATTGAACAGTCGTTCCCACATTGGAAAATATACCTTTCTGATAATTTGACTGATAGTGAATACGGCGCTGGAGCGATTGTTAATCAGGCTAGAAAAAATACGATGGTTACGTTTAGGCCAGAGTTGCACTTACGAACCTCAGTTCGTTCTTTTCGTAGCGAAAAAGTTTCATTGTTTGTAAAGCAATTGTTAGATTTGGATGAAGCTGCTGCGCGAGAAAATTTAACGCTCATCCATGAAAAATACCCAATAGTATTAACCAGAGACCTTGATGCGGCTAAAGATTGGGTTAAAACTCAGGCAAGAGGTTCTGAACGATATGGGATGGTGGTGTCTTCACAAGCCGACCGATTAAAGCCTCATGCGATAGATGTGCGTGTAAAAGCAAACCCTGTTCATTGGTTTTTGAATGGTAAAGAGGATGTGCGTTCATCGTATTACTTGGAAGATGCAGCTACTGAATTTGACGTACAAGGATTGGAGTTAGATTTGGTTTGTATGGCGTGGGATGCGGACTTTCGTTATAACGGCGAAGGCTGGAAAAACTGGTCGTTTCGTGGCAGTAAATGGCAGAGAATTAATAAACTAGAACGTCAGACTTATCAGAAGAATGCTTATAGAGTTTTACTAACTAGAGCAAGACAGGGCATGGTGATATTTGTTCCAAAAGGTGATGCTGAAGACTATACTAGGCCATGCGAATACTATAATGCGACCTACAACTATTTGAAAAGCTTAGGCATGAATACACTTTGAGCTAGTTTGTTTAATCACCTCGTAAAACCAACTCCAAATACCCCCAAACCTTATCCGAATTAAACAGGGACAGACCACGTTTTTGGTTAATATCAAAAACCATTTCAGATAGTCGCTTAACAACCCCGTAGCCCATGTCGGAAGAGGCTCTATAGTAAACTCTATCAGGCCCTGTTTTATCACCGCAACTTGTTGAAAAGGGTTATCTAAACGAGAGTTATCCAATACATAACTAACATCACACAAGGGAAAGACTTGTTTTATATTTTGCATCACTCTGGGGATTCGGCTGATGACTTTTTCATCGGGCACGTGGTGGCCACCTTCGCTGACGCGTTGGGAAACACGGGCTTGGTTTAGCGCTACTGTTTCTAGGTGAATATAAACGAGGATGATTTCGTAACCCAGTGCTTTTGCTTTGGCGATAAAGTCTATTTTTGAAGGGTGTGAAAACACGGTTTCAAAACAAAAGTTGCGCCCTTCGTTTAAAAGATCTAAACGCATGGTTTCGGCTATTTTTGCGGCTTCGTAACTGCGTTCTTCTGCTTCATCAGGAAAATGTTGTTGGGCTAATACATCGGCGTTGATAAAGGACATGCCAAGCGGTTCTAGACGAGTTTTGTAAAAGGTGCTTTTGCCTGCGCCGTTTCCGCCGGCCAGTATCCAGAGTTGTTTTTTATTGCTGGATTTCAATTTTATTTTGGGACGAACTGACCATTCACAAACATGCCAACGGTGGTGCCATCGGCATCTATACGTTCTAGGTATCCGGGGTGTGTTGTTGATGCTTGATATTTAATGCTGCTTTGAGTAACTGACTTTGATAGAGTGCCTTTTTTTCTGTCTTGTTCCAAGGCATTAAAAACATCAGTAGGGTCAACACTTGGGCTATGTACGGGTTCTGTTTTTATTTTTGTTAAGCCGGAAACAACGGATAACAAAACATCCGGGTCAAGTGTTGACGATACGGAACGGCCTAGCTCGGCCCAATATTCAATTTGTTCGGCAGCACTGCGATGAAAACGTTTGGCCGTTAGGCTCGCCGCTTGCATTAAGTCGTCTTGTAAGCGAACGGGTGATGATGCTTTTGCCATGTGAACCTCATAATTCCTAAAATACGCTGACATTGTAGCATAATGCTACAAATTACTGGAAAGACCGTGAAATGAGTGATTTAATCCAATGGTTTGTGTTTGCGCTGAACAAACAATAAGGGCAATCAATCAGTCTTTATTAGAGGCTCCAAATACCCCCAAACCTTCTCCGCAATAATCGGCTGGGCTTTCTCATTGGGGTGTAGGCCGTCGCTTTGCATCATGTCTTGCGCTAGCGAGACGTCTTCTAAAATAAACGGTACGAAAGGGATATCCATTTCTTCAGCTAGGTCGGGATAGTTGTTGTAGAACATGTCGGTATAGCGTTTGCCGTAGTTGGTGGGGATTCGCATGCTGAGTAACAGCACTTGTGCGCCTGATTCTTGGCAGCGTTTTATCAATTCACGTAGGTTTTTTTTGATAAGGAAGGGTGGGAATCCGCGCAATCCGTCGTTTGCGCCTAATTCTAATAGAACTATTTCGGGTTTATGTTGCTCTAAGGCTTTGTCAATTCTTGCTAGGCCGCCACTCGTAGTGTCGCCGCTGATGCTTTTGTTGATGAGGGTGTAGGGCAGGTCGTTTTCGTTTAGCGTTTGTTGTAATACATTTACCCAGCCTTTTTCTTCAGGCATGTTGTACGCAGCGCTTATACTATCGCCTAATACGACGATGGTATTAGCGGATGAAACCGTTGAGACACTTGTTAAAATTGCCAGTAAAACAACACTACAAAACTTAGCCATATTGGACCCTATTGATGCTGAAAAATATCGAAGCCATTATTGAAACCGAAAACCTCGGTAAAACTGTACCCGTTGCCGATGGTGATTTGTGTATTTTATCATCCGTTAACTTAACGATTAATGAAGGGGAAAGTATAGCTATTGTGGGCGCGTCTGGCTCGGGTAAATCTACCTTGCTTGGCTTGTTGGCCGGTTTGGATACGCTAACAGACGGTAGCATAAAGTTAGCTGGGCAAGAATTAACGGCTTTAGATGAAGACGGCCGCGCAGAGGTACGCAATAAATTGGTGGGTTTTGTGTTCCAGTCGTTTCAGTTAATGCCGCGTTTAACGGCGCTAGAGAACGTGATGTTGCCGTTAGAACTTAGAGGTGATAAAGGCGCAGAACAAACCGCAATGGATTTACTTAAACGGGTAGGACTTGAGGAACGTTTGCATCACACACCTATGAAGCTATCTGGTGGCGAACAACAACGCGTGGCTTTGGCGCGAGCCTTTGTAACCGAACCGGCAATTTTGTTTGCCGATGAGCCAACAGGGAATTTAGACAGTAAAACGGGTGAGCAAATTATTGAGTTGTTGTTTGAGTTAAATCAAGAAAAGCACACGACGTTAGTGTTAGTCACACACGACGTTGCGCTTGCAACTCGCTGCCAACGGACGGTACATATTGATGCAGGCAAGTTAACGTGAATCGACTCGGTTTAGCCTTACGTTTATTAAAACGTGACACACGCAGTGGCGAGTTAACGCTGCTGGTGTTGGCGTTGATAATTGCGGTGACTAGTTCCACGGCGATTAGCCTATTTGCCGATCGAATGCACCGAACCATGAGTACCCAAGCCGCTGAGTTTTTAGCAGCAGATTTGGTGATTACCAGTTCCAGTATTATTCCTGCTGAATGGTTGAGCAAAGCCAAAGAGTTTGGCTTACAGCGCGCTAGAACGGCAGAGTTTTCTACCGTATTAATTGAAAACGATGAATTGTTACTGGCAGGCGTTAAAGCGGTGAGTAGTCTATACCCGTTACGTGGTGAGTTAAAAACAACGCAGACAGATTTTGAGCAAGAAACAGTGCAACGCGGTGGTCCAAAGCAGGGCGAAGTGTGGATTGATTCGCGGGTGTTAGCCACATTGAAGCTGGCTATAGGTGATGAATTAACGGTGGGTGAAAATCCGTTAACCGTAAGCCAAATTATTACTTACGAGCCGGATAAGCGCGGTGATTTGTACAGCCTATCGCCACGGGTGATGATGAGCGATGCCGACTTGGAAGCGACAAAAGTGTTACAGCCGGGTAGCCACGTTCACTTCTTTTATCAGTTCAGTGGTGAGGCTGAAGCGCTTGCGGCGTTTAATGCGTGGGTGAAGCCTTGGTTGATTCCTGGGCAACGTTTGATGGATGTGCAAGAAGATCGCCCCGAACTGGGTAGTGCGTTATCTCGTGCGGAACGTTACTTAGGTTTATCGAGCATTATTGTGATTTTGATTGCCGGTGTGGCGATTGCCATGTCCACACGGCGTTATAGTGAACGCCACTTTAACGCGACAGCGATTTTGCGTTGTTTGGGTTGTAAGCAGAACGACATATTGGTGCTGTTTTTGTACCAGTTTGTCATCTTGGGTGTGTTGGCCTGCTCTATTGGAATGATACTGGGTTGGTTTACTCAAGAGGCGCTGTTTGAATTATTAAGAGATTTGTTGCCGGCTAAAGTAGCCGCGCCAAGTTTAATTGCGGTGATGTTAGGTTTTTTAACGGGCTTTGCTATTTTAATTGGCTTTGCTTTGCCGCCATTATTACGATTGAAAAAAGTGTCGCCGTTGCGAGTTTTGCGTCGCGAATTAGAACCGCTATCGAGTAGTGCATGGATGGTGTATGGGCTGGCGTTGATGTTAATTTCCGGCTTAATTTGGCGTTACACACAAGACTATAAATTAATGTTGGCGATTATTGGCGGCGGCTTGGCGACGGCAGCATTGTCGGGCGTTTTATTACTGGGCTTATTGAAGCAATTACGCAAATTATTGCCACACGTGAGCTTAAGTTATCGTTTAGGTTTACAGGGCGTTTTACGAAACCCTGTGGCAAGCGTGACGCAGGTTTTAGCGTTCAGTATTACGCTATTGGCCATGTTACTGAGTTTTACCGTGCGAAACGATTTAATTCAAGATTGGCAAAAGCAATTACCGGCGGATGCGCCGAATCACTTCGCGATGAATATTTTGCCAGATCAAGTGGGCTTGTTTAAGCAACAACTAGAAGAACAAGCATTGCCAGCCGCGCAAATTTACCCCGTTGTTCGTGGTCGGTTAGTGGGTATTAATGATGTACCCGTACAGCGGATTGTAAGTAAAGATTCGGCAGGCGAACGCGCTATACACCGAGATTTAAGCCTAACGTGGGGCAATGAGTTGCCGAGTGATAATAAGACGGTAGCGGGGCAGTGGGGCGCAGCTCAGTTAGGTGAAGTGTCAGTTGAAAGTAAACTAGCCGCCAGTTTAAAAGTAGTACTGGGAGATAAGCTAACGTTTAGCATTGGCAGCGAACAATTGAATGCTGTGGTGACACATATACGCACAGTGCAGTGGGACACGATGAAGCCGAATTTCTATATGGTGTTTAGCGATGGAACGTTGGATAACCTTCCCGCCACGTATATCACCAGTTTCTATGTTCCAAAGGGAAAGAAAAAGGTACTGAACGGTTTGGCGAAACAATTCCCCAGTATGACGCTATTAGAAGTGGACGCGATATTAGAGCAATTCAAAACCATTTTGACTCAGCTTACGGCGGCGATAAATTACTTGTTGTACTTTGCCTTATTGGCGGGTTTTACGGTGCTGTTTGCGTCGGTAAATTCCACTTTGGATAACCGAATAAATGAAGGGGCACTGATGCGCACATTGGGGGCTAATCGAACGTTGTTAAATCAGGCACATTGGGTTGAGTTTTCTATTATTGGTGTGGTGTCGGGCTTAATTGCCGTGTTGATGTTTGAACTAGTATCGTTTGGGTTGTATGCCTTTGTTTTGCACTTAGAATTTAAGTTTAACGTACTGCTGGTTTTGCTGACGCCAATCGTAAGTGCGGGGTGTGTTGTAGCCGCTGGCTTGTGGGGCGTAAAAGACGTAGCGAATAAACCACCAATGTGGGTGTTGCGAGAGGTTAATTAACGTTGACGTAGTCTGTGTAATTATTTTGCATCCAATTTTTACCTATGGCCGACATGGGTAATTTCAAACCCAATTCGGGTACTTCTAGGCTTACCCATTCGGTGAATGAATTACTGTTTGGGCCAGGCCAAAGTGTGTATTCCTCTGGAAAAGGGTAGCTGATGACGGCTTGTTCTACTTTTGGAATTAACTGCAAAGCATGTTCGCCACGATAATCAGCTAAAAGCTTTGGTTTTGAACCAAACCAGAATCGATCAGGTATATCTTCTCTAACGGTTAGCACAGGGCGGCCTGACCGTTGGTTCCAACCAAAGACTTGATAGGTTGTATAGGCGTCTGCATTGACGGGTTTGATAGCAATCCACGTATGTACAGCGAAAATACCACGCCAACCGTAAGCATCGGCAGCATAAATCTGTAGAACGGCCTCTTTTGTGTCGCTGGGTAACGGCGCAATGTTGGCAGAATGCCGTTTGTTAAAGTCAGAACGTCCAGATGAAATAGCCATACTTATTATTGGTAGTGTGATCATTAGAGCCAATAGACCCATGAGAATCCAAGTGCGTCGTATTAGCCATTTGTTTGATGCGTTATTTTCCATGCTTCCTGTCTATGAATCTGTTTATGAAAAAAAGTTCCCTTTATGGTCATAGACCATAAGTCTCACAAAAACGATAAATCAGTTTGGTTCGGCTTTAACAAGGATGAGCTCATATCTTGTATCATAAACGAATGAAAAATATATCCTTACAAGATCAGTTATTAAAGGCGGGCTTAACTAGCAAAACAAAGGCGAGCAAAGTAAAAAGCCAAAAGCATAAACAGCTTAAGAAACAGCGCAAAAACAAAATTGAAACGGTTGATGAAACGGCACTGTTGGCTAAACAAGCTGAAGAACAGCGTCGTGAAAAAGACAAGTTGTTAAATAAAAAGCGCAACCAGGACGCGGAAAAGAACCAAATTGCAGGGCAGATTAAGCAATTGATTACGTTGAACAAGCTTGAGAAAGACGATGACGGTTCGGCTTTTAACTTCACCCATGACGATAAGGTTAAAGCCATTTATGTGAGTGATGAATTGCGTGACAGAATTGTTGCCGGCCGTGCGTTGATTGTGCAATTAGCTAAAACGTATGAGGTGGTGCCAGCAGCAGTGGCAGAGAAAATAGCCCAGCGCGATCAACAACGAGTGATTTATTTAGACGATGTTGTGCCAGTTGTTGATGATGAGTATGCGGATTATCAAGTACCCGATGATTTGATGTGGTGATGAGACCTTTGCATGAAAATTCTTTCACTACCATACGGCGTTAAAAAAGTGCTCAATCGGTCATTTACTCCAGTAAACTCCCTCTTTCCGCGCATTTTTGCCTTGTATGAAAGCGAAATCTTCTTCCATGCAAAGGCCTCATAGTGGCGCAAAATAGATTAATTATTGAGCAATGCCAGCAATGGGTGGCAAAGGTGATTGTGGGGTTGAATTTTTGCCCTTTTGCAAAGCCGGTTGTTGAGTCTGGCAAGGTGAGTTATTCAGTGGTTAATGAGCGCTCGCTTGAATTCTGTTTGCAGGCATTGAATGATGAGTTAAAACGTTTGAATGACGATGTACGTGTTGAAACCAGTTTGCTTATTTACCCTGTTGGTTTTGAAGCGTTTGATGATTATCTGGAGCTGGCAGGTATTGCCGATGAATTGCTAATAGAGGAAGGCTTCGAAGGCATTTTTCAGCTGGCAACGTTCCACCCAGATTATTGTTTTGAAGGGCAAGTGTATGACGATGCTGCTAACTATACCAATCGTTCGCCATATCCCATCTTGCATATACTGCGTGAAGCAAGTGTTGAAAAGGCGCTAGAGAGCGTAGCGAACCCGGATAAAATCCCCAATAGAAATATTGAGTTTGCTAGAGCGAAAGGCTTGGATGAAATGAAGGCCTTGTTGGCAGATTGTAAGCAGACATAAAAAAGCCCCGCTTTAGGAAAGAGCAGGGATTTTTTTGTACAAACATTATCCCCTCCCCATTTAGGGGGAGGGCTAGGGTGGGGGTAAGCTGCTAGAAATTAACGTGTAATTTATTCAGGTTTACGGCCCCCCATCCCAACCTTCCCCTTGCAAGGGGCGGAGGGGGTGAAGTAATGAACCTTAACGAGTACCCGTTTTTAAGCTAAGCTCTTGGCTTTTTAAGTACTCTTCATAGGTACCATGGAAGTCGATAACGCCATTCGGTGTGATTTCTACAATGCGGGTAGCGAGTGATGAAACGAACTCACGATCGTGACTGACAAAAATCAACGTGCCGTCGTAATTTTCTAACGCTAAGTTGAGTGACTCAATAGACTCCATATCAAGGTGATTGGTCGGTTCGTCCATCAACATCACATTTGTTTCGCCAAGCGTTAATTTGCCGAACAATAAGCGGTTTTTCTCGCCACCTGAACACACGGCAACTTTCTTATTGAAGTCGTCTGTTGAAAACAACATGCGGCCCAATGTCATACGAACGACTTGGTCATCATGGTGTTTTTTGCGCCATTGGCTCATCCAATCAAAGAGCGTTATATCCATAGTAAATTGGTCAGTAGCATCCTGTGGACAGTAGCCTAAGGTGGCGTTTTCTGACCACTGAATTGTACCTGCGTTTGGTGATAGTTCACCCATTAAGCAGCGTAAGAAAGTAGTTTTACCTGCGCCGTTCTCACCGATAACGGCTAAACGCGTACCGGCTTCAAGAATCATGCTTGAATTTTCAAACAACGGGCTGTCTTCAAACCCGTGACCAACGCCTTCAATTGTAACGGCTTCACGGTGTAGCTTTTTAGCTTGGTTAAAGCGAATGAACGGGCTAATGCGTGATGATGGTTTGATGTCAGTCAGTTCAATTTTTTCTAAACGTTTAGCGCGTGAAGTCGCTTGCTTAGCTTTCGAAGCGTTAGCTGAGAAACGACTAACGAATTGCTGTAGTTCTGCTATTTGCGTTTTCTTTTTGGCATTTTCAGACTGCATGCGTTCGCGAGCTTGTGTTGATGCCATCATGAAGTCGTCGTAGTTACCTGGGTAAATGCGTAATTCGCCGTAATCAATATCCGCCATGTGTGTGCACACTGCATTTAAGAAATGTCGATCATGCGAGATGATGATCATGGTGCTTTTAGACTGGTTGATAATGTCTTCTAGCCAACGAATGGTGTTGATGTCCAAGTTGTTGGTCGGTTCGTCGAGTAGCAAAATGTCAGGTTCTGAGAATAAAGCCTGTGCCAGTAATACGCGAAGCTTCCAACCGGGTGAAACGTTGCTCATTAAACCGTAATGGAGTTCTTGTTCAATGCCCGCGCTCATCAGCAGTTCTTCTGCACGGCTTTCAGCGCTGTAGCCATCCATTTCGGCAAACTCAACTTCAAGGTCGGCGACTTTCATGCCTTCCTCTTCAGTCAATTCTGGCAAGCCGTAAATGCGTTCGCGCTCTTGTTTAATTGCCCAAAGTTCTGCGTGACCCATAATAACGGTGTTGACAACGCTGTATTCTTCAAAGGCGAATTGGTCTTGGCCCAGTGTGCCGATACGTTCACCGGCTTCTAGAGACACATTGCCGCCGCTAGGTTCCAAGTCGCCAGAAAGGATTTTCATATAGGTTGATTTGCCGCAACCATTTGCGCCGATTAGGCCGTAGCGGTTACCATTGCCAAATTTGGCGGAGACGTTTTCAAATAATGGTTTGGCGCCAAATTGCATGGTGATGTTTGAGCTAACTAACATATGTTGTATTCCGTAAGTTTGATTGGGTAGAGTTTTTAACGATTGCCAAAGTTGTCTGGGCGATTGCTGTCATTGCTTTGGCGTCGCTTTGGATTGGTTGTGCGGGCATGGGTCGCTGGCTGAGGTTTGCGCTTGCCGTTAGCAGACTGTTGGCCACGAGGCTTGTGACCGTTTGTTTTTTGTCCGCCGGCCTTATGTCCATTGCTCTTTCTTTGAGGACGAGGGCCGCCACGACCGTTTTTAATCGGCTCGGCTTTAATGGTTGGGTCAGGCTCGTAACCGTCAAAGACCACCTTAGGGATGTCTTTTTTAATCAGACGTTCAATGTCTTTAAGCAGCTTTAACTCATCAACGCAAACCAGCGACATCGCTTCGCCTTCATTACCGGCACGGCCTGTACGGCCAATTCGGTGAACGTAATCTTCGGCTACGTTAGGGAGTTCAAAATTCACTACGTGCGGCAGTTGGTCAATATCTATACCACGAGCAGCGATATCGGTAGCAACCAGTACGCGAATATCGTTAGATTTGAAATTGGCCAGTGCTTTGGTTCTAGCGCCTTGGCTTTTATTGCCGTGGATAGCGGAAGAAGTGATGCCGTCTTTATTTAGCTGTTCAGTCAGTTTGTTGGCACCGTGTTTGGTGCGGGTAAACACGAGGACTTGTTTCCAATTGTTTGAACCAATCAGGAAAGACAGTAATTCGCGCTTACGTTTTTTATCAACGGGGTGAATCACTTGAGAAATCATTTCAGCGGTTGTGTTTTGGGGTGCTACTTCCACCAACGTGGGTGATCTAAGTAAGCCATTGGCGAGCTTTTTAATGTCAGCTGAAAAGGTCGCTGAAAATAATAATGTTTGTTTGTTTTTGGGAACGATGGCCAATACTTTCTTAATATCGTGAATAAAGCCCATGTCTAACATACGATCAGCTTCATCAAGTATCAGCATATCTACTTGCGTCAGGTCAATGGTTTTTTGGCTAATATGGTCGAGTAAACGACCCGGTGTGGCGATCAGTATATCCACCCCTTGGCGAAGCTTTGAAATTTGTGGGTTGATTTTGACGCCACCAAAAACAACAGTAGAGCGCAACGGTAAGTGTTTACCGTAGTCGGCAATACTTTCGCCCACTTGTGCCGCTAGTTCACGTGTTGGTGTAAGCACTAACGCACGAATCGGGCGCCTGCTGCTGGTCGCTTTGCGGGTGTCCATTAGGCGTTGTAATAACGGCAGTGTAAACCCTGCTGTTTTACCGGTGCCAGTTTGTGCAGCACCCATTAAATCTTTGCCTTCTAGGATAGTGGGGATAGCTTGTAACTGGATTGGGGTAGGTGTGGTGTAGCCTTTTTCAGACACAGCACGGAGGATATCGGCGTGTAAGCCGAGGGATTCAAATGACATAGTTTGTATTCTCTTGTTGTTCGCCTCCGTCATGAGCATTACACACATGAGGTGCGGTCTAGGCGAAACAAATTTGTACGGGGAAAATCGATAGCGATGACCACGTTAAACAGTGTAGACCGATGTACACTATAGGATTGTGCGATGCAGTATATAGGAAATCTGAAAGAAATACCCATATAACTGCTGCCAACGTTGAAAAAAGGTGTTTTTATGGGTTAAGTAGGTTAAAATACGCACCGCTACATTCTCTACTGGTTTTTGTAAGATCTGCTCTTGTTAATTTCCTTGTAAGATTTGTAACATTTTTTAATTTTAATTTTATTGAGGTATTTATCATGGCAACAGGAACCGTTAAGTGGTTTAACGAATCAAAAGGCTTCGGCTTTATCACTCCAGAAGATGGCAGCAAAGATGTATTCGTACATTTCTCTGCAATCGCTAGCGAAGGTTTTCGCACATTAAACGAAGGTCAACAAGTGAACTTCGACGTAGAAAATGGCCCAAAAGGACCACAAGCTGTTAATGTAACGGCTTAGTTCTACTAGTTTTAAAAAGCCTCGCTTATGCGGGGCTTTTTTTTGGCTATGTCCTAGAGAGCTGTTGTGGAACTCTCCCAAGCGCTTAAAGCAAGCATAATTCTGGTGTAATCACTGATTGGTATCGCTCCAGCAGCAATCGCCACCCCAAGTAATGTCCTAAATATTTGGTCGCCACACCATTAAATCGGCGCATCCATGTTTTCAAACGGCTGCCGTAGGCATTTACGTTTTGAACATGAAGTACACCTCGAGCTCGCGGGCCTTTGGTATGGATGATTTCATGTGCTATCCCTGTCTTTTTAGCAAAGGCAGAATATACCGCCGCACCGTCGGTACACAGCACCGCCTCTTTATTAATAAGCGGCTGAAGTGCTTGACCAATGGTCGCAGCATCAATACGTTTTAGAATGAAGTTAGCCGTTGCTTGATGGCGGTCTCTGACAATGAGAACGGGTATCTGATCACCTCCTGTGCCACGTGTTTTACCAACACCACCACGCTTTCGAGAGGGTCTGTGTAAATCCCTTTGACCTTTAAATGATTCTAAAAAGAACGTCTCATCAGCTTCAACAATACCTTGTTCGTGCGTGGCTTGATGCTGACTAATAACATGAAGGAAACGATGCCTCCATAACGGTGCCGTATCTTTGTTGATTCCGCATTGTTGCGCGGCAGCCCTTAGGGAAAGCCCCTCTATCAGGGTAGTCATATAAACTACCCATTGCTCGCGCTTATGCAGTTTGGCCAATGGCGTTCCGGTCAGTGCGTTAAATGTTCTTGAACATTCGGTACAACGGTAGCGCGGTAGTCCATGGCTTGAACCCCACGATTTGAAGTACTCTGTGTGACAATGCGGGCAGTGCTCTGACGCAGCTCGAGTTGCCAGTAAGTCAAAAGCGGTGATGTCATGTACTTTTAAATACCGATGAAGACGTTGGTGCTGACTGGGCGATAGGTCGGGAAGTTGCTGTAATAACCCACTAAAATCATGTTCTTTCATGATAATGCCTCTCTATGTTAACCCTTATTTAATTAGAGTCGTCAACTTGCAACAGGTTCCTCTGACATAGCCTTTTTTTTGCCTTGAACTTATCCCCTCACAAAATTTGTTGTTATGCTTGTCTAGAATCGATGTATGAAACACACTGTCAATAAATGTCTGAAATAATTAGTCAAATAAACCAAGCGTTACTGCCCAGTGCGTTCATTATTTTAATGGGCGTTGTTTTACGTTATTGGCAACCTGCCGGCTTAACACTGGTAGAAACACGCCGTGTTATTAGTACGCTGGTTATTAATTTATTTTATCCAGCGCTTATTTTTGCGGTTATTCCGAGGGTTGAATTAACCGGCGACATTTTTAGTTCGCCATTGGTGTCGAATGTTGGCATTGCAGTTGGTATGTTGGCCTGCTGGGGTTTTTACCCTTGGCTGAAGCGGCAGGGTTTTGGTAAGCCAGAACTTGGCGCGTTGATGTTGGTGTGCGGCTTGGGGAATATTATATCGTTGGGTGTGCCCTTGTTGCAGGCTATTCAAGGTGAGCAGGCGGCTCGATTCGCTATCTACATAGACATTATGGCAATAACGCCGATGTTATGGATTGTTGGGTTGTGGATTGCCATCGAGTGGGGAAATAATAATGAGCAAAGGCAAACGCCACTAAGATTTATGAAGTCGCTCTTGAGCTTAGCGCCTATTGGGGCTTTTGCGTTGGCAATTCTAATGAATATTTATGGCATTAGCCTGCCTGACTTTTTGCAAAAAGGAACGACTATGCTGGGCAATGTCACCATGTCTGGTATGTTGTTAGTGGTGGGGATGTCATTATCGTTTGCTAGTTTGAAAGAGTACAAAGGGGTTGCAATTATTGCTTCGCTTATTAAGTTATTGATTGTACCTGCGGTGGTTTATTTTACGGCTAATATGACGATGAATGATGCGAAAACCATTCAGGCGACGGTGTTGCTTGCTGCAACTCCATCGATGATGGCTACGATGATATTGAGTGAACGATATGGCCTGAATACTGAATTGCTATCAACCGTGTTGGTAACCAGCACGGCCATGTTTTTTGTTACTCTGCCTGTTTGGTTGTGGGTGTTGGCTTAGGCGGTTTTATTCTTAATACTGCTTTTTTAGTGGTGTGTCTGGTAAAATGACTAGTTCAACAATATAAATTTAAGAGGGTGCGGAATGTTTGATTGGCTAGATTGGGGTCACAATATGCGGATCACAACCAACGAGTTAGCGGGCGTTAACCCTTTTATGGGTAATGCAGCGGGAATTTTCTTTGTGATTGCGGCTGTATTAGGCATCTATATGTTTACTCGAGTTCTACAGAAAAAAGAAAACGATATGTTTATAACGCTCTTGCATTTCGTTGCTGGCGCGACAGTGTTCATGATGCTTGTTATGCAGCTTATTGCGGGTAGTGCCAGTGGTGACCCAATGGATCCTACGGAGTCTGGGTTGCTTCCGCGAGCATTATTGCTTGCTGGTCTTATGTTGATTTTGGGTGGCTTTATTTGGAAAGAAAGACTTAGCAATAATCGGCCTGCGCTGCTAGTTTATGCGCACGTTACAGTCGGCTTAATAACGGGCGGTGTGCTGTTTTTTGCGTTGATGGACCTGTCAGAGCTTTAAAAATGAACCTATTGGCTTAGATTGATTCTAAGTATTGAAGATTTAGTGAGGAAATTATGCCTATTACATTAACTGAAAGTGCGGCACATCAAGTGCAAGAGCAGCTAAACAAACGCGGAAAAGGCTTAGGTTTGCGTCTAGGTGTGCGCGAGTCGGGTTGTTCTGGGTATGCGTATGTTATTGATTTTGCAGATCAAGTTGAAGATTCTGACAGTATTTTTGAAATGCACGGCGTAAAAGTGATTATCAACCAAGATTCACTAAGCTTTTTAGATGGCTTAGAACTCGATTTTGCCAGAGAAGGCATTAACTCAGCGTTCAAATTCAATAACCCGAATGTCAAAGACGCTTGTGGCTGTGGTGAAAGCTTTACGGTTGAGTCTTAAGGTATTTTTTCTAATCGTTAAATCGCGCTAAATCAAGCAGCAGGTCAATCATTACTAGATTGCTACTGTCAGCTGTAATCTGTAAACTACACACTTTATGGTGGCTTGCTGCCAGATAACCTAATGCCGTGAAATTGCACGGCTTTTTCTAAAATAAATTTAAAATGTTGGAGTAATACTATGGCGCTTGAGCGTACTTTTTCTATCGTAAAACCAGATGCAGTTGCAAAAAATGTTATTGGGCAAATTTATGCTCGTTTTGAACAAGCGGGTTTGAAAATTATTGCTTCGAAAATGTTGCAACTTTCGCGTGAGCAAGCAGAGGGTTTTTATGCTGTTCATAAAGAACGCCCTTTTTATAATGACTTGGTTAGTTTTATGATGTCTGGGCCTGTAATGGTTCAAGTGCTTGAAGGCGAAAATGCTATTCTTAAAAACCGTGAAGTGATGGGTGCAACAAACCCAGCTGAAGCGGATGCAGGCACGATCCGTAAGGATTTCGCTGATAGCATTGATGAAAATTCAGTTCATGGTTCTGATGCACCTGAAACAGCGGCTGAAGAAATCAAGTTTTTCTTCAGCGAAGAAGAGCTTTGCGAGCGTCTTCGTTAATAGTTGATGAGTGATAAACAAAACCTGCTGAATTTTGACCGCGAGGGTCTGGAAGCTTTTTTTGCCGACTTAGGCGAGAAGCCTTTTCGCGCGACGCAGGTTTTGAAATGGATACATCAGGTGGGTGTGTCCGATTTTGAATCGATGACCAATATCAGCAAGGCGTTACGAGAGCGCCTTGCTGACGTTGCAGAAATTCGCGTCCCCGAGATTGTTTTTGAACAAAAATCTGAAGATGGCACCTATAAATGGGTGTTGGAGCTAGACGGCCAAAACCGTATAGAAACTGTTTTTATTCCCGAAGAAGGGCGCGGTACGTTATGCGTGTCGTCACAAGTAGGTTGTGCGTTGGAATGTACATTTTGTTCAACCGCACAACAAGGGTTTAACCGCAACCTGTCCACTGCTGAAATAATTGGCCAGGTCTGGGTCGCGGCAAGAGCGTTGGAAGGTAAAGCTAACCTTACGAATGTGGTGATGATGGGCATGGGCGAGCCATTGCTGAATTTTAAAAACACAGTGACATCGCTTAATTTGATGATGGATGATTTTGCCTATGGCTTGGCGAAACGTCGAGTCACCGTTAGTACATCAGGTGTTGTGCCGGCTATGTACCGTTTGGCTGAGGTCAGTGAGGCGAGCTTGGCTGTGTCTCTTCACGCGCCGAATGATGAATTGCGTAATGAGTTGGTGCCGCTGAATAAAAAATACCCGATTGCAGAATTATTAGACGCTTGTAAACACTACATTAAAGACGAAAAGCGTCGCAAAATTACCTTCGAATACGTCATGTTAAGTGGCATTAACGATTCGGTTGAGCAAGCGCATGAATTAAAACACTTGCTGGCAGATGTTCCCTGCAAAGTGAACCTCATTCCGTTTAACCCCTTCCCAAATACGCAATATAAACGCTCCAGTAATAATGCGATACACCGTTTTACTAACGTGCTGAAAGAGGCTGGCTTGGTCACAACAACGCGTAAAACACGTGGCGATGATATTGATGCAGCGTGTGGGCAGTTAGTGGGTAAGGTGAAGGACAAAACAAAACGACAATTAAAACGACAACAGGAAGTCGCCTTATGATGAATTTGGGTTTGCGTTTATTGATGCTTTTGATGGTGCTGGTTCTTTCGGCTTGTCAGGCACAACAAATTAGGGAAGAAAGCTCGTCCTTGCAAGGAGCAGAAAAAAGCCCTGCTGACGTGTATGTCTCGTTGGGTGTGGAATATATGAACCGAGGCATGAATGACGTGGCCTTAGAGAAATTAAGACGAGGCCTACAAGTTGACCGTTCATCAAGCAATGCACATAACGTGATTGCGGTGTTGTATGACAGGTTAGGTGAGACTGCGTTGGCTGGTCAGCATTATGAAGATGCGGTTCGCTTAAGGCCATCAAATTCGAGTGCGCAAAATAACTATGCCCGATATTTGTGCGGTATCAAAAAATACGAATTAGCGGATTTACATTTTAACAAAGCACTTAAAAACCCCTTGTATAAGTCTCCGTTACTAGCGTTAACGAATGCTGGAACCTGCGCTTGGAAAGCAGGTGATTTGACTAAGGCGGAAGCCTACTATCGAACAGCGCTACAGCGTAACAAACGTTTTGCAGTAACGTTATTGCAAATGGCGAAGTTGAAATTTGAGCAAAAAAACTTTTTATCTGTGCGGGCTTATCTACAACGCTTTAGAGAAGTAAATAAACACACGCCGGCATCGCTTTGGTTAGGTATTCAGGCGGAAGATAAACTCGGTAATCAAGGTGGAGTTGTGAGTTATATTTTGCAATTAAAACAACTTTATCCTGATTCACATGAGGTTGGCTTGCTAGAAAAAAGTAGTTTTGATCGCCTTTCTGTTAAGCAATAATCCAGATGAGTAAAAAGTTACAAGCCATTCGTGGCATGCACGATATATTGCCGGATAAAACACCGCTGTGGCAGATGTTAGAAAAAGCTATGTTTGACGTGTGTCAGCAGTATGGTTATTCAGAAATCCGTATGCCATTGGTAGAAAGCACGGATTTATTTTGCCGTTCTATTGGTGAAGTAACAGACATCGTTGAAAAGGAAATGTATACCTTTGAAGACCGCAACGGTGATTCGTTAAGTTTACGCCCAGAAGGTACGGCCAGTTGTGTTAGAGCAGGTTTAGAACATGGCTTGTTGTACAATCAAATCCAACGCTTATGGTATCAAGGGCCTATGTTTCGGCACGAGCGCCCTCAGAAAGGTCGTTATCGACAGTTTCACCAAATTGGTATCGAGTGTTTCGGCATGTCGGGTGCGGAAATTGAGGCAGAGGTTATTCTTATGTCTTATCGCTTGTGGAAAAAACTGGGTTTAGACGGTGAGTTATCATTAGAAATTAATTCTCTGGGCAGCAGTGAAGAGCGGGCTACTTATAAGTGCGTGTTGGTGGAATACTTTCAGCAACATGAAGAACAGCTAGACGACGACAGTGCCCGTCGATTACAAACTAATCCCCTGCGAATTCTCGATAGCAAAAACCCAGCAATGCAAACGTTGATTGAGAACGCACCAAAGCTAATGGATTCGCTCGGTGATGAGTCTCAGTCTCATTTTACACAACTGCAACGCTACTTAACCGATGCGGGCGTTAGCTTTATGCATAACCCACGCTTGGTACGTGGTTTAGATTACTATTCGCATACTGTCTTTGAATGGATAACCACCTCGTTGGGTGCCCAAGGCACAGTGTGTGCAGGTGGGCGTTACGACGGACTGATTGAGCAGTTGGGCGGTAAGGCAACACCAGCCGTAGGGCTTGCAATGGGTGTTGAGCGCTTGGTCTTGCTGCTTGAACAGCATGAATGGACAGTTAAAACGCCGTTAGCGTATATCGTTTATCAGGGGGACGTCGCGAAGGGAAAGGCAATACAATTAGCTGAGGATTTACGCGATCAATTGCCAGAAGCAGGTTTTGTTTTACATTGTGGCGCGGGTAGTTTAAAAAGCCAATTTAAAAAGGCGGACAAAACAGGTGCTAAATTAGCGTTGATTTTGGGCGAGCAAGAAATAAAAGATAATAAAGTCGGTGTGAAGTTTTTACGTGAGCGTAAAGAGCAACAATTCATACCACGAAAAGAGTTAGATACATTTTTAATTAACAACGGTTAAAACGGAAAATACGATGGAAGTTTATCAAACAGAAGAAGAGCAAGTTGAAAGTATCAAAAAGTGGTGGGCGGAGAATTCGCGGTCGTTAATTTTTGGTGTGGGCCTAGGGCTATTTGGGATTTTTGGTTGGCAGAGCTGGAAAGACCATGTTCATACGCATGCAATTGAAGCTTCTGATATTTATATGCAACTTGAGAAGTCGGTTAAAGATTCACAAAATGATGCCGCTTTGTTGCTGGCTGATGAAATTGATGCATCCTATGCAGATACGCCTTATGCGGCATTAGCAGGCATGCAAAAAGCCAAGCTGCTGCTAGAAAAAGGCGATCGCAAAGAGGCTATATCAACCTTAGAAAAAGTTGCGGCGACGGCGGGTAATAACTCAATTCAGCACGTTGCGCGTGTTAGAGCATTTAGAATCCGAATGAGTGAAGGCGACATGGCAGCGGTAATTTCTGATATTGATTCGGTTATTGCTGAAGAAAATGGCATTAACCCGGGCGAATTCATTGGCCAATACGAAGCACTGAAAGGGGATGCCTATCGTTTATTAGGCGATGTGGCGAAAGCACGCTATGGCTATATTGCGGCGTTGAGAACGGCGACACTTGATCGTCGGTTAATTCAATTGAAATTAGACGATCTTGGACCGCCTCCTGCTAATTTCGCCGACAAAAGTTCAGCGCCAGCTAATTCAGAGACAGAAAAATGATTCGAGTAACCATTGCACTACTGACAATAGCGTTAAGTGGTTGCGCAGGCATGGTTGAGTCAACCAAATCAGCCGGCAAAAGTTTGGAAAGTAGCATCATTGATATGATGACTTACTCATCAGAAGACGAGTCTGCACCACCGCGCGCGCTTGAAGAGATAACTAATGAAGTGATTATTAGTGAAGTGTGGCAGCGGAAGGTTATCGGTGGACAAGGTGATCGATTCTTGAAACTTGAGATGGTGCTATCTGACGGTAAGATGTTTGTAGCGGATAGGAAAGGCCAGGTAATTGCCTTGGATCAACAAACCGGTGAGACGTTGTGGGAAGTTGAAACCGAATTGCCCATATCTGGTGGCTTAGAAGTGGGTTATGAAAATTTATTTTTTGCTACCACTGACGCAGATGTTGTCGCTCTTAAACTCAATGATGGAGAAACTTCGTGGACTGCACAGGTGTCGAGTGAAGTGTTATCAGTTCCTCGTTTTTCAGAAGGCCTTTTAGTTGTTCGTAGCATTGATGGCGCCATTAGTACAATGGATGCTGCAACCGGTGAGGAACAGTGGTCTTATATTCGAGATGTACCAGCATTGAGCTTACGTGGTACCAGTTCCCCTGTCGTAAAAAGCGGTGGTGTCATCAGCGGGTATGCCAACGGTAAGTTGGTTGTTTTACGTTTAAAGGATGGCTTGCAAATTTGGGAAACCAGTGTCGCAGTGCCAAGAGGTCGTGGTGCATTATCCCGCATGGTAGATGTGGATTCCGACCCATTAGCTGGCGAGCGCTTTATATATGCAGCAACGTTTAATGGAGGCGTGGCAGCTGTTGATATAAGGTCGGGACAAATTTCGTGGCGCCGATCAGAAATGTCATCGTATAAAAAAATGATAGCCGATTGGGTGTCAATTTTTGTCGTTGACTTGAAAAACCATGTTTGGTCAGCTGATCAAAGTAATGGTGAAATAAACTGGGAGCAAGACAAGCTTGAGCACAGGCAACTAACGCCGCTAACGAAAACTGGCGATTATCTATTGACCGGAGACTACGAAGGTTACTTACACGTTCTTTCTGCATCTGATGGGCATTTGATGGGACGATTGAAAATCAGTGACTCAGCGATAACGGCGGCACCTCTAATCGACGATGGTTTAATTTATGTGCAAAATATTGATGGTGAGATAATGGCTCTTCGTCTAGGCGCACCAACAGCAGCGGATATTGACAACTAAATTATGTTACCTGTTATCGCCCTCGTCGGCAGACCCAACGTTGGTAAGTCAACGTTATTTAATTACTTAACACGCACCCGTGATGCGCTGGTTGCCGATTACCCCGGTTTAACCCGTGATCGTCAGTATGGCTTAGTCAAACGAGGCGACATTAAATCATTGGTTGTTGATACCGGCGGTATTACGGCGACTTCTGAAGGCATTGATGGTGTTGCGGTCGAGCAAGTGGAGCGTGCACTTGAAGAAGCCGACGTGGTGTTATTTATGGTGGATACACGTCATGGTATTCACCCAATCGATGAAGAAATTTCTAAAAACCTACGCAAACTAGGTAAGCAAGTGGTGTTGGTGGCTAATAAAGTCGATGGGCTAGATGCCAATACGCACATTGCAGAATTCCATAAAATGGGGCTTGAAAAACCTTGGCCAATCGCTGCGACACACGGCCGTGGTGTAACGGAGCTTTTGAAGCATGTTTTTGAAATATTACCGACAATCGAGTCTTTTGATGACACGTTAGCCGGCGATGGTATTCGAGTTGCTGTTATTGGCCGTCCCAATGTGGGTAAATCTACGCTTATTAACCGTTTGTTAGGCGAAGAGCGCGTGGTGGTGTTTGACCAACCGGGCACAACGCGAGACAGTGTGTTTATCCCGTTTGAACGCGATGGTACTCAGTACACATTGATCGATACCGCGGGTGTTCGTCGTCGTGCAAGAGTATCCGAAGTTATAGAGAAGTTCAGCATCGTTAAAACCTTACGTGCGATTGACGATACGCACGTGGTTATATATTTGATTGATGCCAGTGAGGGCGTTACCGATCAGGATGCCAGTTTATTAGGTATGGTGCTTGAAACCGGACGCGCCTTAGTGATTGGCCTTAATAAATGGGATGGTTTGACGGAAGATCAACGCGATAAAGTGAGGCGTCAGATTGATGTAAAGCTTAGTTTCTTAGAGTACGCAGAACGTTACTTTATTTCTGCTCTGCACGGCAGTGGCGTAGGCAAACTGTTTGAATCAATCGGTGCGTTGTACCGTTCAGCAATGATTGATATGTCGACACCGCGTTTAACTGAAATACTCGAAAATGCTCTTAGAGCGCATCAGCCGCCACTGGTGAGTGGCCGCCGCATCAAATTAAAATTCGCTCATCAGGGTGGGCAAAACCCACCGGTTGTTATCATTCATGGCAATCAAACAGTGGCCGTGCCTGGCAGTTATAAGCGATATTTAATGAATGCGTTTAGAGATAAGTTGAATTTAGTGGGTACACCCATACGCATTGAATTTAAATCGCCCGATAACCCGTATGCAAAGAAAACTCGCAAGTCAGCAACACATATTGCTAAAACGAAGGTGGGTCAAGGCTTGGGTAAGAAAAGAAATCGTCCAAGTAAACACCGCTAGTTTATAGCCGGTGTTCTTTACGCAGGGCTATTTGCAACCTTGTCCTTTTGGCGGGTCGGCTCTCTCTACCAATTTTACAAAATCCCCTGCATATTTCAGCTCCTGAAGTTCGGGGTATTTTTTTGTGCGCTTCTTTAAGCTGGTACGAATCGAACGAATCATAAAGCGCGTATTGGTATCCCAAGGCATTTGAAAGCTGTTTTTGCAGTACGTGCAAGTAAACGTAGCAGTTTCAGAGTCATGCTCTATGGTGGTGATGGTCCAGCAATCACAACTGGTGCAGAGGTCTTTAATTTGCATGCGTTATTTCTTATTAGTTGTCAGTTGGTGTATATGGTCGCTAATAAAATAAGCAGGGTCAACCTTGGTGTTGTTTAAATATACATTCCAGTGTAAATGTGGGCCAGTAACACGCCCAGTTGCACCAATTTCAGCAATTTTTTGACCTTGAATGACGGCGTCACCAATAGATACGAGAGTTTTACTTAAATGAAAGTAACCGCTTATTAAGCCTTGACCGTGATCCACAAGTACCGTGTTGCCATTAAAGAAATAATTGCCAACATCAAGCACAGTGCCATTAGCCGGTGCTTGGACAGGCGCGCCTTTTGCTGCGGCAATATCTAAGCCACTGTGCGGTTTTCTTGCTTGTTTGTTAAAAAAGCGCTTTAGGCCAAAGGGGCTGCTTAAACGGCCATGTGCCGGTAAAATAAAATCGACATGGGCTGGTTGATTACTCCATGTTCCTAGGGCGCTGGACAGAGTTTTACGTTCATCTGAAATTCTGTCCATGTCCATTTTGTTGGGGTTAATCAAGCGCTTGTTTTTAGCGGTTTTTTTAAGTGTGATGTACTGTGCGGGGTAATCTTTATCAGCCACTAAAAAAGTAAATTGTTGCGATGTTTTTTTATCTATCAGTACATGGTGGCCAGTTTTTGCAGACAGCGGGATGCCAACAATGGCGAACCATGCGTTGTCTTTAGAAAGCGTAAGCACTTGACGGTCTCCATAATACAACGTTGACTTTACATCTTCGTTAATTTTAACAACGGCAATACCTCCAGGGACGAGTTGCTGTTCAGGGAAAGCATGTGCGAGACCGGTTAATAGTAAGCAAGCCGATAGAATCAGTAAGTTAGGCAGTTTCATTTATTTCTTCCACGCGTGTTTTAAGTTGGCCATCGGTCAATTGAAGGGTGATTTTATCACCTAAATTAAGTTGCTTTGTGCTGTTAACGATAGACCCATCCTGCACATGCTTAGCAATGCTGTAGCCCCGAGAAAGCGTGGCAAGCGGGCTTAGCGTTTCCAGTCCTTTATTGCAATCAGTAAAGCGAATACGCGCTTGTTGTAACCGACGTTGAAGCGGTAGGGATAAGTTTTGCTGGCTGCTTGCTAACCTTTTTTGCAAGGCGTTAATACGCTGGCTTGGGTTATTATTGAATAGGCGTGCACTTAATTTGGATAAGTTTAACTGTTGGCGTTGAACGTGATGTTTAGGTGTTTGTAATAAGCGTGTTTGAATGTCATCAAGCCGCTGTGCATGCATATGAAGTTGTGCGCCGGGGTGAGCTTGTTTTAAACGGTGTTGAAGCTGTTCTAAGAGTCGGTTTTTATAGGTTAGCTTATCGTTTAATTGGCTGCTTAACTGTTTGGCTAAATAATTAAAATGACTGAGCCATTGTTGCTGATCAGGACTGACGAGTTCTGCGGCGGCAGAGGGTGTGGCGGCGCGAAAATCGGCCACAAAGTCGGCAATACTAAAATCCACTTCATGGCCAATGGCGCTAACAATAGGGATGACTGATTGGTGAATTGCTTGGGCGACGACTTCTTCATTAAACGCCCATAAGTCTTCAAGTGAGCCGCCGCCACGTGCGAGAATAAGGACATCGCAATCTTGACGCTTATTAGCAAGCTCAATGGCGGCAACGACCTCGTGTTTAGCATTGTCACCTTGTACGGCTATTGGGTAAATCAATACGGGTAAAGCTGGAAAGCGGTTGTTTAACACGGTGATGATATCATGCACAGCCGCGCCACTGGGTGAGGTGATAATGCCAATTTTTTTCGGTAATTCAGGTAACGGTTGTTTTAACGCGTCATCGTATAAACCTTCCAGTAATAATTTACGCTTTAATGCTTCAAATTGTTGTTGGAGGAGACCTTCTCCGGCTGGCTCCATGTGTTCGCCAATTAATTGAAAGTTACCGCGAGCTTCATACAAGCTAACGCGTGCTTTTAGCAGAATGCGCGCGCCGTTGTCGGGCTTAAAACCAATCTTGCGTACTTGCGAGCGAAACATGGCACATTGAACTTGTGCCTTATCGTCTTTCAGGGTGAAGTAAATATGGCCAGAAGCAGGGCGTGACATGTTCGAAATTTCACCCTCAATGGTCAGTGTTAGAAACGTCCCTTCAAGTAAAAGCCGTGTTTCATGGCACAGTTGAGAGACGGTATAAATTGAATTGTTGTCGTGCATAAAACCGAAAGCTGTCTATATAGATGATAATTCGTTGAGCATACCTTATAATGAGCTGCTTTTTCTACGACAAGCACGGAAAAATATGCGATTCGAACAAGAAGCCTTAACATTTGATGATGTTTTGCTAGTACCCGCTTATTCTGCGGTATTGCCCCGAGACGTCTCTCTTCAGACCCAATTAACACGAAGCATCTCGCTTAATATCCCCATTCTATCGGCAGCGATGGATACGGTGACAGAAGCGCGCTTGGCGATTGCTTTAGCCCAAGAGGGTGGAATTGGCATTATTCATAAGAACATGACGGCCGAGCAGCAAGCAGCAGAAGTCATGAAGGTGAAGCGTTTTGAAAGCGGTGTTATTAAAGACCCGATAACGGTGTCGCCAACTACCACTATTCGTGAAGTGATGGCGTTAACGCGGCAGCATAATATTTCTGGTGTACCGGTGGTGAATGGTAAAGACCTTGTCGGTATTGTTACCAGTCGTGATCTACGTTTTGAAACGCACCTAGATGCGTTGATTGACACAGCGATGACACCTAAAGAAAAATTAGTGACAGTACGTGAAGGCGCAAGCAAAGAAGAGGTGATTGGTTTGCTGCATAAGCATCGTATTGAGAAAGTATTGGTGGTGAATGATAAAGGTGAGCTTTGTGGAATGATTACCGTCAAGGATATTCAAAAAGCAAAAGATTACCCACAAGCGTGTAAAGATGATTTAGAACAATTGCGCGTTGGTGCAGCGGTAGGCACAGGCGCAGGCACGGAAGATCGTGTTGGTGCCTTGGTTGATGCTGGCGTAGATGTGGTGATTGTTGATACTGCACATGGTCATTCACAAGGCGTATTAGATCGCGTCACTTGGGTGAAAAAGAACTACCCCAATCTGCAAGTGATTGGCGGTAATATCGCCACGGGTGATGCAGCATTAGCATTGGTTGATGCGGGTGCTGACGGCGTTAAAGTAGGTATTGGCCCCGGCTCAATTTGCACCACGCGTATTGTTGCAGGTGTAGGTGTGCCGCAAATAACCGCGGTAGATAATGCCGTGCAAGCACTGAAAGGTACAGGCGTTCCTATTATTTCCGACGGTGGTGTTCGATATTCGGGTGATGTAGCAAAAGTGATTGCCGCAGGTGCTAGTGCCGTGATGTTAGGCAGTTTATTAGCCGGTACAGAAGAAGCACCAGGCGAAGTGGAGTTGTTCCAAGGTCGTTCGTATAAAAGCTACCGTGGTATGGGTTCGTTGGGCGCAATGGCGCAACAAGAAGGTTCCAGTGATCGCTATTTCCAAGAAACAAGTGAAGCTGAGAAATTGGTCCCAGAAGGTATAGAAGGTCGTGTGGCGTACAAAGGAACCATGGTGAATATCGTTCATCAATTAGTTGGTGGCTTACGCGCTAGCATGGGTTATACCGGTTGCGAGAGTATCGAAGTAATGCGTCATAAAGCAAAATTTGTTCGCATTACCGGCGCAGGCATGAAAGAAAGCCATGTGCATGACGTTATGATTACTAAAGAAGCACCTAATTATCGTACTGAACGATAACAACGAGGTTTAGATTGAATACACAACAGCATGAGGATATTCATTCTCATAAAATACTGATTTTAGATTTTGGTTCGCAATATACACAGCTTATCGCCAGGCGAGTACGTGAAATAGGCGTTTATTGTGAGATTTACCCTTACGACGTAGATGAGCAAGCGATTAGTGATTTTAAAGCGAATGGCATTATCTTATCCGGCGGCCCTGAAACGGTTACCGACGGGGATGCGCCAGCAGCACCGGCTCTTGTATTCGAGTTAGATGTACCTGTACTCGGCATTTGCTACGGCATGCAAACCATGGCCATACAAATGGGTGGCCGCGTTGAAGCGTCGGAAGATAAAGAATTTGGTTACGCGAGTATCCGTGCAAGAGGTCATACTGAGTTATTAAGGGATATCGAAGACCACACAACGCCTGAAGGCTATGGCATGTTAGATGTGTGGATGAGCCACGGTGATAAAGTCGTTGAGCTGCCAGAAGGCTTTAAACTGATGGCGAGTACAGACAGCGCGCCGATTGCCGGTATGGCGAATGAAGATAAGCACTTTTATGGCTTACAGTTTCACCCAGAAGTGACCCATACAAAACAGGGCGGGCGGGTGTTAAGCCGTTTTGTTTTAGATATCTGTCAGTGTGAAGCACTATGGACATCTAAAAACATTATCGACACGAGTATTGCTAATGTTAAGCAGCAAGTCGGCACAGATCAAGTTATTTTAGGCTTGTCTGGCGGCGTCGACTCATCCGTCGTTGCGGCTTTGTTGCATAAAGCGATCGGTGATCAATTGATTTGTGTGTTTGTAGATACGGGCTTGCTTCGTTTAAACGAAGGCGACCAAGTGATGGCGATGTTTGCCGAACACATGGGCGTACATGTGATTCGAGTGAATGCAGAGAAGCGTTATTTGGATGCGCTTAAAGGCGTGTCAGATCCTGAGAAAAAACGCATCATTATTGGTAACTTGTTCGTGACCATTTTTGATGAAGAGTCAGCGAAATTAAGCAATGCAAAATGGTTGGCACAAGGCACAATTTACCCTGATGTGATTGAGTCGGCCGGTTCTAAAACGGGTAAGGCGCATTTAATTAAATCGCACCATAACGTGGGTGGCTTACCCAAGGATATGAAGCTTAAATTGGTTGAGCCTTTACGTGAACTGTTTAAAGATGAAGTGCGTGAAATGGGCGTTGAGTTAGGGTTGCCAGCAGATATGGTATATCGCCATCCATTCCCTGGGCCTGGCTTAGGTGTGCGGATACTGGGCGAAGTGAAAAAGGAATATGCGGACTTGCTACGTTTAGCAGATGATATCTTTATTAATGAACTGTATAAGCATGACTTATATCAAAAAACCAGCCAGGCATTCGCCGTGTTTTTACCGATTAAATCGGTAGGCGTCACCGGTGATGGTCGTCGATACGAATATGTGATTGCGCTGCGTGCCGTAGAAACGATAGATTTTATGACCGCACGTTGGGCTCATTTACCGTATGCCTTCTTGGGTCACGTCTCCAACCGTATTATTAATGAAATTTCAGGTATCTCACGGGTAACGTACGATATTTCAGGTAAACCACCGGCCACTATCGAGTGGGAATAGCGGCGGCTTATGGGTGACGAAGCTTGGATGCGCAAAGCGATTGAGCTGGCGCATAAAGCTGAAGAAATGGGTGAGGTGCCGGTTGGTGCGGTGATCGTTCAAGATGGTGAGTGTA
>JBDOOJ010000105.1:0-9245 GCA_039830885.1 Cycloclasticus sp. | reverse complement strand
TTTAGCAAAAGTTGTTGGTACTACCGCTGAAAAGTTGGTAGAACAGCTTAAAGACGCGGGCGTAAAAGGCAAAAAAACGGACTCTACACTGAGCGAGGATGACAAGTTAAAGTTGTTAGCCCACTTACGAAAAAGTCACGGTAAAGCAAAAAAAGACATTTCTGCGCCTAAGAAAATGACGCTTAAGCGTAAAACCACCGTTACGGAGTTAAAACAACCCGCTAAACGAAGAGGTGCAAGCACAGGCTCAGTTAGCATTGAGGTGCGTAAAAAGAACGTAATCGGTCGTTCCGTCGAAGAAGCGCGTACAGGCTTAAGCACAGAAGAGCTGGAAGACGCTAGAAAAGCAGCTGCGGCACATGATCAACTGGTTCAAGAAAAAGGTGCGGCGCGCGAGAAAGAACAAGGCAGGATTAGCAAAAACCTTGAAGTTAAAGAACAAGTTGAAGCGGGTAAGCAAGCAAAACTAGATGCTGAAAAAGCGGCAGAATTAGCAAAAGATGCTGAGCAGAGTATCGCTGCTGCAAAAGAAGCGGTGGTTGTTAATCAGGTGGCTGTTAAACAAGTGGTTGATAAGAAATCGACAGATACAGCGGCTAAAAAAGCTCAGGCGGTTGCTCGTAAGCCAGATAAAAAGAAAGGCGGTAAAGGAGGGCGAATTCTCCATGTTGATAAGAAGCCTCGTCGTAAAACAAAAGGCGCAAGAAGGTCACGTGATATACGTCTTTTATCGGATGATAAACATGGCTTTGAAGTACCGACTAAAACGATTACTTATAATGTTGAGATTCCTGAAAGTATTATCGTGTCTGACCTTGCGCAACGGATGAACGTTAAAGCAGGTGAAGTCATCAAAACGCTAATGGGCCTTGGCACAATGGCGACCATTAACCAACCGCTGGATCAAGATACAGCCGTTATTGTTGTTGAAGAAATGGGCCATACGGTTGTGTTGCGCAGTGACGAAGATATTCAAGCTGAATTGTTGGCGGATATTATTCAAAAAGATGGTGACGAAGTGCCGAGAGGCCCGGTTGTTACCATTATGGGTCACGTTGATCACGGTAAAACATCGTTGCTTGATTACATTCGTGAAAGCCGCGTGGCGGCAGGTGAATCAGGCGGCATTACACAGCATATTGGTGCATACCGTGTGAAACAAGGTAGCGGCATGGTGACATTTATTGACACACCGGGTCATGCGGCATTTACGGCGATGCGTGCCCGAGGTGCAAAAATTACAGATATTGTGATTTTGGTGGTTGCCGCCGATGACGGTGTGATGCCACAAACAAAAGAAGCCGTCGAGCATGCACGAGCAGCCGGTGTGCCGATAATTGTTGCGGTTAATAAAATGGACAAAGAAGGCGCGCAGCCTGACCGTGTTCGTAATGAATTAGCGCAAATTGAAGTGACGCCTGAAGAGTGGGGCGGTGACACGCAATTTATTAATATTTCAGCACTAACGGGTGACGGTGTTAATGAGCTACTTGAAGCCATTGCGTTACAAGCAGAACTGCTAGAGCTAACAGCCCCCGTTGATGTAGCGGCTATTGGCGTGGTTGTTGAATCTCGTCTTGATAAAGGACGTGGTCCTATCGGAACGATTTTGATACAAAAAGGCACCTTGAAAATAGGTGACTACATCGTTGCTGGTGAAGCGCATGGCCGTGTTAAAGCAATGTTTGATGAGCACGGTAAAGCGATTAAAGCAGCAACGCCATCAGTGCCGGTTGAAGTCTTAGGCTTGTCCAGTGCGACAGAAGCAGGCGTTGAAGTGTACGCGGCACCTAGCGAACGTAAAGCACGCGAAATAGCTGAGTTCCGTCAAGTTAAAACAAGGCAAGCAAGGCAAGCAAAACAACAGGCAACAAAACTTGAACAAGCGTTTTCTCAAATGGAAGGCGATAATAGTTCAACGCTTAATGTGTTATTGAAAACTGACGTGCACGGCAGTTTAGAAGCATTAAAATCATCATTAACTAATCTATCAACAGATGAAGTTAAATTGGTTGTTGTCGCTGGTGGTGTTGGCGGCATTAACGAAAGTGATGTAAACCTAGCGTCAGCATCGGACGCATTGATTGTTGGTTTTAATACCCGTGCAGATGCCAGTGCGAGACGCATGATAGAAAACCGCGGTGTGTCTGTTCGTTACTACAGCATTATTTACGATGTGATTGATGATGTTCGAGATGCTTTGTCTGGCTTATTAGCACCTGAAATCAGAGAGCAAATTGTGGGTGTTGCAAATGTTCGTGACGTCTTTACATCACCAAAATTGGGCGCAATTGCAGGTTGTATGGTCACCGAAGGCGTTGTCAGAAAAGACCTGCCTATTCGTGTGTTGCGTGACAGCGTGGTTATTTACGAAGGACAACTTGAGTCGTTACGACGTTTCAAAGACGATGTGAAAGACGTTAAAAATGGTATGGAATGTGGTATCGGCGTTAAAGATTACAACGATGTTCAGGCCGGTGATCAAATTGAAGTTTTCGAACGCATCGAAGTTAAACGTAAGCTGTAACTAAATAAAATGGCAAGAGAGTTCTTACGTTTTCAGCGCGTTGAAAGGCAACTTCAGCGCGAATTAGCTGAAATTCTACAGCGCGATATTCGAGACCCAGAGGTCGGCTTTGTGACGGTAAGCGGCGTTGAGGTAACGAAAGATATAGCGATTGCCAAGGTGTTTATCAGCGTGTTGACGACGAAAGACGAAGAAAATAAACAATCGAGCATTGCCGCACTAAACCGCGCCTCAAATTATATTCACGGCATGGTGTCGAAACGCATGCGCATGAGAATGGTGCCAGAATTGCGATTCTTTTTAGATGAGTCTATCGAGCAGGGTATTAAAATGGATGCGTTGCTGAAAGCAACAAACCCAGATAACGAGAAGTAGCACATGGCGGATCGTAAGAAGAAAGGTCGTGATATCAGCGGCATTCTTATTCTAGATAAACCGCTGCATATCTCATCAAACAGAGCCGTTCAAATAGTTAAGCGTTTGTACGGTGCAAAGAAAGTTGGCCATACCGGAAGTTTGGACCCATTAGCCTCGGGTGTGTTGCCTATATGCTTAGGGCATGCAACAAAAGTCTCGCAATACTTATTGGCGTCAGACAAAACGTATCAATTCACCATGAAGTTAGGCCAAACCACGACAACCGGTGACGTTGAAGGCGATATATCGTGTGAGAAAGAAGTGCCTACTATCGACAATGCAGAATTATCAACATTACTGCAAAGGTTCACGGGGAAAATTCAGCAAATACCGCCGATGTATTCAGCGCTTAAACACAACGGTAGGCGTTTATATGCCTTGGCAAGACAAGGGCAGGTTGTTGAACGCGCTGCGCGTGACATCACCATTAAATCACTCACGTTACAAGCGCAAACAACCGACACCCTTAGTTTAGAAGTCTGCTGCACTAAAGGCACGTACATTCGTACGTTAGCTGAAGATATTGGTGAAGCGTTAGGTTGCGGGGCACACGTGATATTTTTAAGACGCATTATTACCGGACCGTTTGGTTTGGCCGAGGCCGTTACGCTTGAGCAACTAGAGGCAGTTAATGGTGACTTAATAGTATTGGATGGACTGCTGAACAGTTTGGATTTGGCGTTGCAAGAGTATCCAGTGGTTACTTGTACGGGTGAGAATAAAAAAGATTTATGTTTGGGTCGCCAAATACACATTAACGAATTGATAGAGGCGCCGTTGATCCGCTTAAATGACACTAACGGTGATATCTTTGGTTTAGGTAAGTGGGTTGAAGGGGAGCAATTAGCCCCGGTTAGAATTTTCGCATAGCTGAAATTAAAGAGGCTATTTGAGAAAGGTTGAAAATGAATGCTAATAGCATGCTCGTTGATTGAATCATGGCTTGTTAGCGAACAGTGTCGGGAGTATAATGCGCTGTTTTTTAAGATAAATTGTAAATTGGAGCAAGGAATATGTCGTTCGGTACAGAACAAAAGCAAGAAATAGTTAAAGAATATGCGTTATCAGAAGGTGATACTGGATCCCCAGAGGTTCAAGTTGCTTTGTTAACGGGGAGAATCAATCATTTGACACCGCATTTTTCTGAGAACAAAAAAGACCACCATTCACGTCAAGGTTTATTAAGAATTATTAACCGTCGTCGTAAACTTTTAGACTACTTGAAAGGTAAAGACGTAGAACGTTATCGTGCACTTATCGCGCGTTTAGGTTTAAGAAAATAATTTAATTAATAGGCAGGCACACAGTGAATCCAGTAAAAAAAGAGTTTCAGTTCGGCAATCAAACAGTCTCATTCGAAACGGGTGAGATCGCTCGTCAAGCAGACGGCGCTGTATTGGTAGAAATAGATGGCACAATCGTTTTAGTGACGGCTGTTGGTAAACGTTCAGGTGGTGAGAATAATTCGTTCTTCCCGTTAACCGTTAACTACCAAGAAAAAACCTACGCCGCCGGTAAAATACCAGGCGGTTTTTTTAAGCGCGAAGGTCGCCCAAGTGAAAAAGAAACACTAACGTGTCGTCTTATTGATCGTCCGATTCGTCCTTTGTTTCCTAAAGGTTACAAAAACGAAACTCAAATCATCGCGACGGTTATTTCGTTAAACCCTGAAGTTGACCCAGATATTCCTGCTTTATTAGGCGCATCTGCTGCGTTAGCAATTTCAGGTTTACCGTTTGACGGCCCAATTGGTGCAGCTCGTGTTGGTTATATCAATGGCGAATACGCGTTGAACCCAACTAAAACTGAACTGGCCGACTCTAAATTAGACTTAGTCGTTGCTGGTACAGCTGACGCAGTGTTGATGGTTGAATCAGAAGCCGATTGTCTGTCAGAAGAAGTGATGCTAGGTGCGGTGACATTTGGTCACGAGCACATGCAATCAGCGATTACAGCAATTAATGAATTAGCAGCAGACGTTGGCCAGCCTCGTATGGAATGGACTGCACCTGAAGTTAACGAAACATTAGTAGAAAAAGTAGCTGGGCTGGCAACAGCAGGCATTGCGGATGCGTATACCATTCTCGTTAAACTTGACCGTCAAGTGAAATTGAAAGAAGTACGTAACACAGTGTTAGAACAGCTAGAAGACGAAGATACCGATGAAGTGAAAGGTGTTTTCTCATCACTTGAAAAGAAACATGTTCGTGAGCTTGTGCTTTCAACAAAGAAACGTATTGATGGCCGTGATTTATCAACGGTTCGTGAAATTCACGTACGTACCGGCGTATTACCTCGTGCACATGGTTCAGCCTTGTTTACACGTGGCGAAACTCAAGCCTTGGTCGTTACGACATTAGGTACAGACCGTGACGCACAGATGATTGATGCGGTTGCAGGTGAGTACCGTGATCATTTCATGTTGCACTATAACTTCCCTCCATATTGTGTGGGCGAAACAGGTTTTGTTGGCTCACCAAAAAGACGTGAAATTGGCCATGGCCGTTTAGCTAAACGTGGTATCCAAGCAGTATTGCCTAGCCAAGAAGATTTCTCATACGTATTGCGCGTAGTAGCTGAAGTGACTGAATCAAATGGATCAAGTTCTATGGCCAGCACATGCGGCACTAGTCTTGCGTTAATGGACGCGGGTGTTCCCATTAAAGCACCGGTTGCAGGTATTGCGATGGGTCTTATTAAAGAAGGCGATGATTTCGCCGTGTTGTCAGACATCTTAGGCGATGAAGATCACTTAGGTGACATGGACTTTAAAGTATCCGGTACAGACTCTGGTATTACTGCACTACAAATGGACATTAAAATCCAAGGCATTACGGCTGAAATTATGTCACAAGCCCTTGAGCAAGCAAAAGATGGCCGTTTGCACATTTTAGAAAAAATGAATGCAGTGCTTTCAGAAGCGCGTCCTGACATGTCAGATTTTGCCCCTCGTATTTTGACGATAAAAATTGATCCAGCTAAAATTCGTGACGTGATTGGTAAAGGCGGCGTAACCATTCGTGCCATTACTGAAGAAACAGGTGCATCCATTGATATTACGGATGAAGGCTTGGTTAAAGTGGCATCGGTTGATCGTGAAGCCGGCGAAAAAGCACTAAAACGCATTGAAGATATTACCGCTGAAATTGAAGTAGGCCGTATTTACGAAGGTAAAGTAGTTCGCTTAATGGACTTCGGTGCATTTGTATCCATACTTCCAGGTAAAGATGGTCTGGTTCACATTTCACAAATTTCAGAAGAACGCGTAGAAAAAGTGAGCGATAAACTAGCAGAAGGCGACGTAGTAAAAGTTAAAGTGCTAGAAGTTGATCGCCAAGGCCGTATTCGTTTAAGTATGAAAGAAGTTAGCTGATTAATGGAACCATATAATGTCCGACTCTAGAATAATTAAGAAATACCCTAATCGCCGTCTATACGACACGGAGGTTAGTAAGTACGTAACACTTAATGATGTTCGTCAGCTCATTATTGACCGTGAACCGGTGAAGGTTGTGGATGCTAAGAGCAAGGATAACTTGACGCGTAGTGTTTTAATGCAAATTATTCTTGAGCAAGAAGAAGAAGGCGACCCAATCATGAGTGCGGAAATGCTAGAACAACTCATCCGTTTTTATGGTGACCCTTTCCAGCATAACTTTGCCAGTTACCTTGAAAGCTCAGTGAAACTTATTGCTGAACAACGCTCAAAGGCAAAAAATCAATTAGAGCGCGCGGCAGACCCGTTTGCCATGATGACATCGTTAGCTAATCGAAATATGGAAGTATTTAAAGAAATGCAGGACGGCTTGTTTAAAAGTATTATGCCTTCAACAGAGGGTAAAGAGAAATAAACAGCGCTAGATAATAAGAAAAAAGCCTCATTGATGAGGCTTTTTTTATGGGCGCTGAAAATGTGATTTTTTGATTGAAAAAAAGCCGTATGACGTGCTCTTTAATTTAGAAGGCAGTACACTAATATTAATGACGAACCATGAGACACAAGCGGCATTTGATAGTGCAGCGTTTTTAAAAACATTAACGCAAAAGCCGGGTGTGTATCAAATGCTCGATGGCCGTGACGTGTGTATTTACGTGGGGAAGGCTAAAAACCTTAAGAAGCGTGTGTCGAGCTATTTTAACAAAGCGGATAACGACGCCAAGAAGAAGGTCATGCTGTCACATGTACGGCATATTGATGTGGTTGTTACGCACACAGAGGGCGAAGCTTTATTGCTGGAAAATCAGCTCATTAAACGTTTTAAGCCCCGTTACAACATTTGTTTAAGGGACGATAAGACCTACCCACACATCTATCTATCATCACAGCAAGAGTTCCCTCGCTTAACGTTCCATCGTGGCGCTAAGAAACAACAGGGGCGGTATTTTGGGCCTTACCCAAGTGCTGGTGCTGTTCGTGACAGTTTGAGCGTGTTGCAAAAGCTTTTTCCGGTCAGGCAATGTGACGATAGTTATTACAAAAACAGGTCGCGTCCATGCCTTCAGCACCAAATAAAGAGGTGTACGGCGCCCTGTGTTGGTTTAATCAGCAAAGACGATTACGCGGATGACGTTAATCACACAGTGTTGTTCTTAGAGGGTAAAAACATCCAGTTGATTAACGGCCTAGTTAAGAAAATGGATCGTGCAGCCGAGGCGCTGGAGTTTGAGAAAGCGAGTGTGTTTCGTGACCAAATTTCTCAATTAAGAAAAGTCATGGAGCGTCAATACGTCAGTGGCACAGAAGGTGATATTGATGTTGTAGCCTGCGAAATGCAAGGCGGCGTGGCCTGTGTGCAAGTGTTTTTTATTCGCAATGGACAACACCTGGGTAACCGTTCTTTTTTTCCTAAAACACCCAGTGATAAAACAGCTAAGGATGTATTAAGTGCCTTTTTATTGCAGTTTTATTTAGATAAGAATTTACCGAAAGCCATTATCTTAAGTCATCCGCTTGTAGAGCTAGAATTAACGCAGCAATTGTTTAATGAAAAGGCAGAGCGTAAGGTAGGTATTATTAACAAGCCACGTTCAGAAAGGGCGCGTTGGCTAAAAATGGCAAAAAGTAACGCTGTCGTTGCGCTTAACCAACGGTTACAAAGTCGGGAGAATACCCGTGATCGTCTGGCAAAACTGAAAGTCTTGCTGGCAATGAAGGGTGAAATAAAACGGATGGAATGTTTTGACATCAGTCATTTGCAGGGCGATCAAACGGTCGCATCGTGCGTGGTATTAAATGAGGATGGCCCGCTAAAATCTGATTACCGACGGTTTAATATAAAAGACGTTCAAGCAGGTGATGATTACGCAGCGCTAGCACAGGCCGTGTCTCGGCGCTTTGTGCGCGCAAAGAATCAAGAACATACGCCGCCCGATTTACTGGTAATTGACGGCGGACAAGGGCAAGTGACAGCAGTACAGCAGGCCTTAGACGAGATTGATTATACGGACGTTGTGGTTATTGGAATATCAAAAGGCAGTGATAGAAAGGTCGGTATGGAGAAAATTTATCGGGGCAGCGATGGCAAGTTACTGATTCTTTCGGCCGATGATCCGGTGCTGCTGGTCATTCAACAAATAAGAGACGAGGCGCATCGCTTTGCTATCAGTGGTCACCGTCAACAACGTGGCAAGGTTAATAAAAAGTCGACACTAGAACAAGTCGAGGGTTTAGGGCCAAAGCGCAGGCAGTTATTGTTAAAACAGTTTGGTGGCTTGCGTGAAATAAAAGCAGCAGGGCTGGATGATTTATGTACAGTATCGGGTATCAATAAAGCCTTAGCACAACGCGTTTATGATTTTTTTCATGACGGTGCGAATGTATAAAATGTTACCATTAAGCTCAATCGTAACCAGTTTTAAAGTCGTATGATCCTTAATATCCCCACCATACTCACCTTACTGCGTATTGCATCAATACCGGTCATTATGGTTGTGTTTTATTTGCCGATTGAAGATGCGCGGCTTTGGTGTTCGTTGATATTTATTGTTGCATCATTAACCGACTGGTTTGATGGGTTTTTGGCAAGAAAATTGAATTTGCAAACAGCGTTTGGTGAATTCCTTGATCCTGTCGCAGATAAGCTAATGGTTGTCATTATTTTAGTGCTCATCGTGCAAGCAGATCCGGCGGTTTACATTGCAATTCCTGCGGCCATTATCATTGGACGCGAAGTGTCGGTAGCAGCCTTGCGTGAATGGATGGCTGAACTAGGTCAGCGCTCGGTGATAAAAGTGTCGTGGGTTGGGAAGTGTAAAACAGGGTTTCAAATGTTAGCCATCGTGTGTTTATTATTTAATGCAG
>JBDOOJ010000011.1:0-2657 GCA_039830885.1 Cycloclasticus sp. | reverse complement strand
TGCTTGGCTACATGGCGAAGCCGAGCGGCATATTATTTTTGAAGAGCCTGTTGTGCAACGATGGGAATTGGCGGGCCATAGGATCGGTGTTGATATCAGTTTAATGAGTACAGACGCAGGTCATTGTTAATGGCCATTTGCCTGGGGTTTGATTACGGGGTGAAGAAAATAGGCGTGGCTGTGGGCGATACAGAAACGAATATAGCCAACGCCATTGCAACGGTCCGAGCGGTTAGGCAAAAAACAGGTTGGGATGAAATAACAAAATTGATTGAAACTTGGCATCCAAAAAAAATGGTGGTGGGTATTTCGCGCCAAGAGGATGGCAGTGATAATGAGGTAACGCCAAAAATGATCCGTTTTTCACGTCAGTTAGAAGGCCGTTACCAATGCCCGGTTGAATTATTTGATGAAGCGTTAACCACCTTTGAGGCAAAGCAAATGCTATTTGATGAGGTGGGGGTAAGTGCCGATAAGTTATGGGAAGTGCAAGACGAATTGGCCGCCCAGCTTATTTTACAAAGTTGGCTAAATAATAAAGCGATAGGATAAATAACTATGGAAACAGATGTAACGTCCATCGATGTAAACGCGATTATTGAGGTAATGGCGGAAGATGTAAAATCGCACATGGCACGCAATAAAATTGTAGATCCGCTGATGATTGGTGTGCACACAGGCGGCTTGTGGGTTGCAGAAAAACTGCATGAAAAACTAGGGTTAACGAAACCGTTGGGTGAAATTGATATTTCTTTTTACCGTGATGACTTCACGCGGATCGGTTTGAACCCCCAAGTTAAGCCAAGCAAAATACCCGGTGAGGTAGAAGGTGAGCACATTATCTTAGTTGATGATGTGCTGTATACCGGTCGAACCATCCGCGCTGCACTCAATGAAATATTCGATTATGGCCGTCCAGACAGCGTTACATTGGCGGTTTTAGTTGATAGAGGCGCCCGAGAATTACCGCTTCATGCAGACATTATTGGCTTGAAACTGGATTTATCACCCCAAAAACAGGTAAAATTGACAGGACCAGCGCCTTTAGTGCTTGAAACTAACCGGAATTGACTGATATGAGCTCTAGCAAGCAGCCTGCTAGTACGTCCTTCAAAGCACCCGATAGTTCCTGTTTACAACTTGATGAACAGGGGCGGCTTCGTCATTTTCTAACGACAGAAGGCCTATCAAAAGATGTCTTGACCGAGATTATGGACGTCGCAGAATCTTTTTCAACCGTCAGCAATCAGGCAGTAAAAAAAGTCCCTGTCTTGCGTGGCAAAACCATCGTTAATTTATTTTTTGAGAATAGCACGCGAACCCGTACGACTTTTGAATTAGCAGCAAAACGCTTATCTGCGGATGTTATTAGTTTAAATATTGCTACGTCGGCCGCGGCGAAAGGCGAAAGTGTTTTAGATACGATTCGTAATTTAGAGGCCATGCACGCGGACATGTTTGTTGTACGCCATTCGGACAGTGGCGCGGCACATTTTATTGCACGCCATGTAGCGCCGCACGTTAGCGTTATTAATGCGGGCGATGGGCGGCATGCACATCCAACGCAGGCGATGCTCGACATGTTTACCATTCGCCGAGTTAAAAACGAATTTACGAATCTTAAAGTCGCTATTATTGGTGATATTCTGCACTCGCGTGTCGCGCGTTCGCAAATTCATGCGCTGAATATATTAGGTGCAAAAGAGGTTCGAGTTATCGCCCCGAAAACGTTGTTACCAAGCGATGTCGATTCACTTGGCGTCCACGTATACGGTGATTTACGCAGCGGCTTGAACGATGTCGATGTGATTATCATGTTACGTTTGCAGCGAGAAAGAATGGGCGGTGCGATGTTACCGAGTGAGCATGAATATTTTGAGTGTTTTGGTTTAACACAAGCAAAACTCGCGTACGCTAAACCGGATGTTACGGTAATGCACCCAGGCCCAATTAACCGAGGTGTCGAAATGGATGCAGCCGTTGCTGATGGCCCCAATTCAGTTATTTTGCAGCAAGTAACGAATGGCATTGCTATTCGTATGGCGGTCATGACACTCACAATGGGCCATAACAGAGTGGGTGGCTAGGTGAACATACTGATTAAAAATGGCCGAGTCATTGACCCTGTGAATGAACGTGATGCCATTCAAGATATAGCGATTTCTGGCGGTAAAATTCAGCACATTGGCGACGTACCGACGAGTTTTGTAGCGGATATAAGCATAGACGCCAGTGATAAATTGGTGCTACCTGGATTTGTCGATCTAAACGTCAGTTTAAGAGAGCCGGGTTACGAACATAAAGCAACGATAGCGAGTGAAACGAAAGCAGCGGTAGCGGCAGGTTATACAACGGTCTGTTGTTTGCCAAATACACAGCCCGTGTTAGATACGCCATCGGTTGCGCAATTGATTTTGGATAAGGCCGAGGCAGCAGGCTACGCAAAAGTACGTCCCTTGGGTGCGTTAACAGTCGCACTAGAGGGCACAACGCTCAGTGAAATGTACGCGTTAAAAAAAGCGGGTTGCGTGGCAATGAGTCAAGCGCCAAACAGTAACCCTAATAGTCAGGTGCTTAGACGAGCACTTCAGTATGCGAGCACTCACGATATATTGGTTGTGCTTAAGCCGGAGGACACGGCAATCAAAGATGATGGT
>JBDOOJ010000033.1:0-9290 GCA_039830885.1 Cycloclasticus sp. | reverse complement strand
GTTTGATAAAGAGAAGGCGTTTGTTCTTGGGAGGTTATTACCCATCCCTTTGTCATCATGCTTTTAAGTGGCGCTCGCCAATCCCATTCGATGTTAGCAAAAAGTCCGTTGTCGGTAGGCGCTTTGGCAGTGTTCATGAGTTTCCATAAGGCGGCTTGTCTGGGAGAGCGTTTTAAATCGTCTAGTTTAAGAACCAAGCCACTGTCCGATAATGAGTACAGTGTTGTGAGTGCAATAATAGATGATTTCCCTGAACGAATTTGTTTAGGCAGTGCTTGGGCGAAAACTTCACCAATAGGGTGGTGGTAATAATCAGCAGTCCATTTGTACAGAGTAATGTCTTGTTCACAGAGCAACGCTGTCTGATCTAATAATTCACTAATGGGTTTGAGTTGCTTGCTACTTAATTCAGTTTTAGAGGTAACCTTTAAAATGATGCCTGTTTTTTGTTGTCTGCCGAATGGAATAATAACGCGTTGCCCTGTTGTGTAATCCGACCGTTTAGATTGTTCAAGTGGTAGGTAATCGAAAACACGATGTAAAGGGGTGTCAACGGCAATATTTAAGTAAAATTTAGACATCAAATAAGGGTGGTTTTTGTTTCTCTTAAGTTAGCCCGAAAACGTTGAAAGAATCTACAATAAAACGCTAAGTTTATGACTTGTCTGAGGTTTTAGTGTTATCCACAATTTCTGTGGATAACTTTGTGGATTATCTATTAACAATCGCTTCAAAAGCCTGTTCGAGTTGGCTTGTCTTTAAATTGTAACAAATTAAAGCACTCTAAAAATTCTTTTTAAAAACAATTAGTTATGTTGTTTGTGAAATGCTTTATTGTCGCGATGCAGCAAGAATAAATAGATAGAAAATGTATTTTAAGACTTGTGCATAAGAAGCCTTTGTTTATAAGGCTTTTGGCGATTTAGAGGCAAAAATCACATAAATTTAAAGCATTCTATGTGCGGTAGTGCAAGATATTTTTGAAGTAATTATTGGGCTTGGAAACGAACACTAATGACACTCCTTTTTTATGAGCAAAATAAGAGCGGATAACAGAGCTTGTAATATCGTTCTGCGTATAACAAAATGACAGTGGAAAAACGATAACGAACGGCTGTGTTACCAGGCTTCAAATAAATAATTTAAGCAAATTTAATTTGCAAGATAGTGGAAACTATCAAGGTCTAATGTTGCGAGAGAAGCAAAAACAACTCGAGTATGAACGGTTAGTATTGGTGTATAGCGATGAGCTTTTCCGTTATGCCTTATGGCGGTGCCGTGATAAAAGTATGGCTGAAGATTTGGTTCAAGAAACGTGTATGCGAGCTTGGAAGTCGTTAGACAAGTTACGTGATGTGTCGTCTAGCAAGGCATGGTTAATGACTATATTGCGTAATGAACATGCCCGCATTTATGCCCGTTATCGGCCTGATATGGTGGACATGGAGCTAGACACGGTGAGCTTAAAGGATATTAATAATGACACCAGCGCTGAGGCATTTGCGTTGAAGCAGGCATTAGCTGAGTTGACTGAAGAATATCGCGAGCTGCTTCAGGTGATTGGTGGGCTTAGTTGTGAAGAAATTGCATCTGTTTGTAATATTACAAAAAGTGCAACGATGACTCGGTTGTTTAGAGCGAAACAAAAATTAAGAGATGTATTACGCCCCGATGAAGGGCGGGTAGGTGCATGATGAAATGTAAAGAATTTGAATTTGAATACAGTGCTGCCCCAGATGAAATTGCGGGCGATGCTTGTGAGCACGTGCAGGGTTGTGCGACATGCCAATCGTTCGTTGAGCAAGAATCAAGATTCCAAACACGGTTGATGAATGCGATAAAAGCCGATGTGCCAGACGGGTTTAGGCACTCAGTTCGTAAACATGTAGTGAATAATCGACCTTCATTTTGGTCGATTCCAAAAGCATCCATTGCGATGGCGGCATCGTTATTAGTGGCGGTGGGGTTGGTGAATATTAATACGACGTTATTCAATGACCATGGTTTTCCTATTGATCGTCTGTTGGTTGAGCATCTCGAATATGATGGCGAGGATTCGATGAGTGCAGGGCATCAACTGAGTGCGCAGCAACTCGCTAATTTAAGTGGGGAGTTTGGTGTGCGGCTTGTCTCGACTAATAACATTAATTATGCAGAGAGATGCCCAATAGGGGGTAGTTTTGGCTTGCATATGGTGCGCGAATATCAAGGGCAACTGGTTACCGTTATTTATATGCCGGAGCTATCACCTAAAAAGTTTGTTGAGTTTAATTATGCGGGCCTAAAAGGCTGGATTAAACCGATGAAAAAAGGGTCTTTTGCGGTCATAGGAAACCAAGATATTGAAATCCCCGGTGCTGATTATGCGGATGAGTCTGTTGAATGGCTTTAGTGCTATTGGTTGGAGTGATCTCTAGCTAATAGCAAATAAAAAGCCGGTACAACAAACAAGGTAAACAGTGTTCCTATCCCAAGGCCGGTGGCTACCACAAGGCCAATATCAAACCGGCTGACGGCGCCCGGGCCTGATGCAAATAATAAGGGTATCATCGCCACAATCATTGAGACGGTTGTCATTAAGATGGGCCTTAAACGCACCGAGGCGGCTTTTTCAATAGCATCTCGTAACGACAGCTTTTCTTTTATTTGTAATTGATTAGCAAATTCTACGATTAGAATGCCGTTCTTGGCAATCAATCCAATAAGAGTAATTAAACCTACCTGCGTGTATATATTCATGGTGGCTGCGCCGAGCATGATAAACGCCATTGCGCTGGCTAACGATAACGGCACGGAAATAAGAATAATAAGCGGGTCACGCCAGCTTTCAAACTGGGCGGCTAATACTAAGTAAATAACCAGTAAAGACATAAAAAACGTTATTACAAGGGCGCTACCTTGTTGTTTATATTGTCTAGAACTACCAGAATAATCCCATTTAAAGTTTTTTGGAAACGTGCTTTTGGCTTCCTCTTCGAGATACGTTAAGCCTTCATCTAAGGTGATGCCGGGACGCAAAATACCTTCAATAGTTAAGCTGTTGAGTTGTTGGAATTGCGTGCGTTTACTGGGTTCAACTTGTTTGGATAATGTGACTAACGCGCTGAGAGGAACTTGTTTCCCGGAGGCTGTTTTTAAATAAATGTTATCCAGTTTTTCAATGTCGGAACGATCATTATTCGCAACTTGGGGAATAACTTTATAGCTCCGACCTTGCATGCTGAAGTGATTAACGTATCCCTCACCAAAGTAAGCGGATAGGTTTCGAGCGATCTCCTCCATGCTAATACCTAAGTCTGCCGCACGGTCTTTATTGACGATGAGGTTTGATTTAGGCCGGTCGAAGGCGATGCTTTTTTGTAGAAAAATAAAATGACCGCTTTGCATTGCTTTGCCAATAAGCTCTCCAGCAGTATCGCTTAATTGGCTATAGTCGGCATCAGAAATAACGACAAATTGGACAGGTAAGCCGCCACCAGCCCCCGGTAAACCTGGGCGTTGAACCACCGCTGTTCTTAACCCTGTAATGCTTGCCAATCTTTGCTGGAGCTCGGGTTTTATCTCCATCTGAGTACGTTCTCGTTCAGATTGATGCCCCATCTTGAAGCCACCTAGCATTTTATTGCCGTCCCCGCCAAAGCCGAGCAATATAAAGCTGTGATCAAACTCAGGAATACTTTCAAAAACATCAACCAGTTTTTTTGTCTGTTGTTTAAGAAAGTCTAGCGTGGCCGTTTGTGGTGCGGAGCCGAATGTAATCAAGAATCCACGATCTTCTGTTGGTGCTAGTTCTTTTTTAGATAGCGAATACATGGGGTATAGGCTCAGTAGCACAATTAACGAAAAAGCGATGGGAATAGAGGGTGTAGAGAGCAGCGGGTGAAGAACTTTTTTATAACGCTGCGTTAACCGTTCAAAGAAGCCTTCGACAGATTTTTCGAACGGGCCAATTTCGCTGTGTGGTTTTAAAATACGCGCGCTCAACATGGGGGCAAGGGTTAATGCAACAATGCCAGAAATAAACACAGCAGCCGCTAAAGAAAAAGCAAACTCGGTAAACAACGTGCCCACTAGGCCATCCATAAAACCAATGGGGAAGTACACAGCAATCAGCGTCGTGGTCATGGCGATGATAGGTAAGCTAAGTTCTTTAGCGCCATCTTTGGCGGCTTGTAGGCGGGTTTTTCCCATGTCGATGTGCCGGTGAATGTTTTCCACCATCACGATGGCGTCATCTACCACTAAGCCTATTGCTAATATCATTGCTAACAGCGTTAAGAGGTTTAATGAGTAGCCAAGCATTAACATAATAAAGGTGGCGCCTATGAGCGAAACGGGCACCGTAATGGCAGGAATTAACGCCGCCCTAAAAGAGCCTAAGGAAAGGAATATAACGATAATGACAATGCTGAGTGCTTCAAATAGTGTGATACCTACTTCATTAATGGAGTCACTAATAAATTTACTGGCATCGTAGGGGAGGTAAACATTTAACCCTTCAGGTACGTTCTGTTTAATCTCTTCAAGTGCTGTTTGTACCCGTTGGGCCACCTGCAGTGGGTTTGAGCCTGGGGCTTGATCAACGGCAATAAAGATGGCGGGTTTGCCGTTAAACAAGTTTTGGCTGTCGTAGCCTTCAGCGCCTAATTCAATGTCGGCAACATCTGATAAACGAATTAAAACGTCATTGCGTTTTGCAACTACGAGCTGATAAAAGTCTTCTTCTTTGGCGATATCTGTCGTCGCACCCAAATCAATACTAACGAGGGAACCTTTAGTTTTACCAATATTGGATAGGTAATTGTTGTTGCGTAACGCTTGGGTAATGTCGTTTGCGGTTACTCCTAACGCCGTCATACGCGCAGGGTCTAACCAAATACGCATGGCATAAATGCTATTGCCTAATAGCCTAGCTTGGCCGACACCTTCTATTGACTGTAGCCGAGGTTGAATAACCCGTAATAGATAATCGGCAATTTGCGTGTCTTTCATTACATCACTGTAGAAAGCTAAATACATGAGCGATGTAGTGGAGCCAGTTTTGGAGCTGATAACAGGGTCCAACGCTTCACTCGGCAAGACATTACGCTTGCTTGCAACTTTGGCTTGAATGTCTGCGATAGCATCATTAGCATCATAATTTAAACGCATATGCGCCTGAATAGATGAGCGCCCTTGTGTGCTTGTGGCGGAGATATAGTCAATCCCCTCCGCTTGCGCAACGGCTTGCTGTAATGGCGTGGTGATAAAGCCCTTGACCAATTCACTGCTCGCACCAGGGTACGACGTACTAATAGTAATAACGGTGTCTTTGGTCTCAGGGTACTCGCGTATTTCTAACGATGAAATAGAGCGCAGGCCGAGAATAATAATCAGCAGGCTAACAACGCTCGCTAGAACGGGGCGGGTGATAAATATATCGGTAAATTTCAAGGCAGTACTATTCTTGTTTTGGATTGGAAATAGCAATGGTTGCGCCATGTCTGAGTTTAACGTGGCCTTCGTCAACCACAACATCGTTGAGTGTTAAGCCCTTGGTTATTTCAACACGACCATGACGGTGCTTGCCGGTTTGTATGGGTTGTAATTCAGCAATATCGTTGTTGTCTTTTTTGAGCACCCTGTAAACATTTTCGCCATACGTATTGTATATAAGGGCCGTTTCGGGGAGCGTTAACACGCGCTTCGCATCAACCGAGGTAACAACGCTAACAGTAGCAAACATACCGGCGCGTAACTTTTCGTCAGGGTTATTAACCACGGCCCTAACGGCAATGGTGCGCGTGTCTTGATGCACGCCGGGGTTAATGGCTTGGATAACGCCTTTAAATGTTTCGTTAGGATAGGCTTGAACTTGAATGAGGACGTCTTGATTAACCTTTAACTGCGCAAAGTGACGTTCGGGGAATGAAAAGTCAGCGACTGTGGTGGCTAGTGAGACTAAAGGGACTATTTGCGTGCCTTTATCTAAATACTGTCCAAGGCTAACTTGGCGAAGACCCAATTTGCCAGTAAAGGGTGCGCGGATTTTCTTTTTGTTAATGATGCTTTGTTGCTCAAGTACGACGGCCTTTGCAATGTCTAATTCGGCTGACGCTTCATCGTAGCTGGATTGGGAAACGGCCTTAGGCTTAATTAATTTAGCCAAGCGATCCAGTTTTATGTGCGCTAGCTTTTTACTCGCGACTAAACCACCTAATCTAGCTCGATCGCTGGATGTGTCAAGTTCAATGATCAGGTCGCCCTTGTTAACCGACTCGCCAGATTCAACGTGCAAAACGGAGACAATGCCGGCTAATTCGTTACTGAGAATAACGCCTAATACTGGGTTGATGGTGCCATTGGTGGACAACGTGTTGAGCCATCTTTCTTCGATAACTTTTGTGGTGGTGACAGTAGAGGGAGCTGGTGGTTTTCGAGACGACATGGCGTCATTTATTTGAAGAAATTTTGTGCCAAATAACCCGCCAAATAGCAACAGAACAAAAATAATCAGTAAGGCTATCTTTTTACTCACAAAGTGCTCCATAGTATCGTTGGTTTGGCAAAGTTACGATTCACATTGTACGATGTTCATATCCGTTGCTCAAACCAAATATTAGAATAATAGAATATAGTATTCGTAGGCGTACTGTGTCACGTAAAATAAAGAAACCTAATTTAGAAAAACAAAACGTATCATGAAAAATATCAAATGGCTTTGGCTTGTTGCATTTATTTTATTATCTGGCTGCGCTCATGTGCATGAGCAGAAAAGCCTTGAACGGCTGGACGCACAAAAAAAACTATTTATGAAGGCGATGCGTTGGAAGTCATACGATGTGGCTGCGAGTGTTATTAGGTTTGAAAACCCAGCGAGGCGCTTAGCGGCTATTGACGGACTGAATAAAATCACCATCACGTCTTATGACCTAATCGCTTCAATAGCCAATTACGAAGAAGGTACCGCTGAAGCGCAGGTGCTGTTTGGTTATATTCAGGATAATACGGGCCGTGTTTATCAACTTAAACACGCGCAACATTGGTGGTTGGATAAGGAAGCAAAGCGCTGGTATTTAGGCAGTGATATGCCAGAGTTTAAATTAAACTAATTATTTGTTACTCGGCTCTTGCGCTAATTTGAATGGCAATAGCGTGTTTAAGTGTTCGATATGTGCGGTTACTTGGATACATTCCTCGTCAATAAAATGATTAATGGCCTTACTAAACTCGGCGTTCATAATTTTATGGTTGGAATACGTCGTTATCGCTTTAAAACCACGGGGAATTTTATGTTCGCCTTGTGCACCGGGGTCGAAACGTTGTAAGCCGTGCTTAATGCAAAACTCTATGCCTTGGTAGTAACAGGCCTCAAAATGTAAAAATTCATATTCTTTTTCGCAGCCCCAATATCGGCCATACAGCGTCGTATTGTCTTTAAAACACAGTGCTGCACCAATAAGAACATCGTCTTTATGGGCGCAAATTAATACCAAGCTATCGCGCATATGCTGCAGTAATAATTGGAAAAAGGTCAAGTTTAAATAGCCGTGTTGCCCGCTGCGTTTTAAGTACGTGATGTGGTAAAAACGATAAAAATCCTGCATTAATGTGTCGCTAATATTATCGCCAAGCGCAATGTTAATAGAAATGCCTTGCTCGATAATGGCTAGCCGTTCTTTACGCACGGTTTTTCGTTTGCGTGATTTAAAGTGGCTAAGGAAATCGTCAAATGATGTGTAAGAGCAGTTAAACCAATGGTATTGCATGCCGAAACGTTGCTTCCAACCCGATTGCGTCAGTAAATCCGAGAGTTCAACATTTGAAAATAGTAGATGCTGGCTTGATAATGCTTGCGCAGTGAACTTATTGCTAATTGCTTGGTCGATAGTCCTGATGATGTGTTGCTTAGCGTCATTAGTTTTAATGGTTGGGTCAAAGGCTAAACGTGCGCCGGTTGCGGGGGTAAATGGAATCGCAGCGAGTAATTTAGGGTAATACGATAAACCATGTTGTTGGTAAGCATTGGCCCATGCCCAGTCAAACACATATTCACCGTATGAATGAGTTTTAATAAAGCATGGCATAGCAGCAATTAAACGGCTGTTTTGATAAACCAAAATGTGCTGAGGCGTCCAACCGGTGGACGTTTGTGTGCACCCACTGGTTTCCAGCGCGGATAAAAAAGCGTGTTGAACAAAGGGGTAGTCTGTATTAAACAGAGTATTCCACTCGTTTGCTGTGATGTCCGTTATGTGCGGAAGAAATTTAACATTCATGGTGATAAGATTAACGAAAATTAGTGTCGATTGCGAATTAACTCGCAGACGATAAATAATAAAAACAGAGGATTAGTTTTGAAAAAAACACAAAAAATGCGTGAATTATTTCGCCATATGCGTGGGTTAATGTTGGATGAAAAAACCTTACGTGGAAATAGCGGTGTGCCAGATGGCGAAGGCTTAATTGACCATAATTCATACGCGGTTATTGAAGTTGATAAGTTGTTAGATGCCGTCGACCATGCGCAAACATTGGTGGGGAAAGACACGCTTCACAAAGCTTTTTCGCAGCAAGTATTAACGCCTGATGAGATTGGGGCGAAGCAGCAGGCGCTAAGAGAATTGGCTGAAGACGATGAACTTAGAGCGGGGCTAGACCAGTTGTTGAAAAAGGCAGCGGAAAACGAAGAGTCGTTTTATCGTCTGTTAGTGTCTAATTTTGTTGGGTTCATTTATTCGCCCGATGAAGATCGCTTAGAACAAGCGGGATACGGTTACCGTTTATACGATCAGGCGTCTACTTTTTTGCCGAAAGTTGTGGAAGAAGCAAAAGAGATTAAACGACCCAAAAGTGCGTACATTCAAGGCTTGTTTGATGAACTTGAACAGTTTGTGGAAACACGGCCATACAAGTTGATGGCGGGGCCCGTGTATATGCTATTAGGCAAGTTTTTACTGAAAGGTGAGCGCAGCTGGCGGACGCCTGCAATCAAACTAAGAACTTCATTATTTAAACCGATGATGTTCCCGATGGTATTTTTAATCAGCGTTTTGATGCCGTATATTTTGAATATTTCAATGGCGCAATTCACCGTATTTTCATTGATCCCTTTTATTATTCTGGCGTTCTACGTGCCGTTGGTCGGAGACTTTGATAAGCATTCATTTATTATTCCGTTGCGACGGCTTTTTGCGCGATCTTCTGAGGTTGAGCGAGCGGTTCAGGTCATTGGTCAGTTAGATGAGCTGATGTCGTATCACCTGTATGCAGAAAAATGTGTACACAAAACCATCTTGCCTAATATGGTT
>JBDOOJ010000088.1:0-34945 GCA_039830885.1 Cycloclasticus sp. | reverse complement strand
CCGTTGAAAATTTCTGTGATGCTGGGCAACCACCCTGCGATGTGCATGTTTGCTGCCACGCCTATAGGCTATGACGAGTCTGAATTTGCCTACGCCTCACAAATGATGGGCAGCCCAATGCGCTTAACCAAATCTGGCAATGGCATGGATATTCTTGCCGATTCTGAAATGGTGATTGAAGCCGAGCTGATGAATGGCGTACGTAGCCTTGAAGGCCCGTTTGGTGAGTTCCCCGGTAGTTACAGCGGCGTAAGAAGAATACCGCGCTTTAAAATTACCGCCATTTCACACCGTAATGACCCTATTTTTGAAAATATTTACATTGGTAGAGGCTGGACCGAACACGACACCTTAATAGGCCTTAATACGTCCGCACCTATTTATGCCGCATTGATCAAAGACTTCCCAGAAGTCGTTGCCGTTAACGCCCTCTACCAACATGGCCTCAGCTGTATCATTTCTGTTAAAAACCGTTTTGCCGGTTTTGCAAAATCAGTCGCCATGCGCGCTTTGGGCACGCCCCACGGCACCATGTATCTAAAAAACCTAATTATGGTTGATGATGATGTCGACCCCTTCGATTTAAATGAAGTGATGTGGGCGCTGTCCACACGCACCCGTGCAGAAGATACGATTGTCATCCCCAATATGCCGATGATTCCGATTGACCCTGCAGCCGAAGTGGCTGGCAAGGGCCACCGCTTGATTATTGATGCCACCAGCTTTATGCCACCTGACAAACTAGGTGCTGATTCAAAAATTGTAACCCCACCTGCTGGCCCAGAAATTGATGCCATCGCCAAGGTTATTCAACTATTACAAAATGGAGGCAAATCATGAGTACCTGCCCACGTTGCCAAGCCGAAGAAAATAAAATACGCACTGAACATAAGGGGCTAAACGCCAAAGGCGAGCTCGTTTGGACTATTTTTAACTGTGAAAGCTGCGCCTTTACTTGGCGCGATAGCGAACCTGCTAGCACCATTGATTACAACAAACGTGAAGAATTTTTTAGGGTTGACCCTGAAAAATCTTACCCCGTTATCATGCCACCGGCTCAATATAAATAGGCCCATACTGTGGAAAAAATCATACACAAATTAACCAGCCTTTTAAGCGCTGCCAGTATCGTCCCTATACAAGGCAACGACACCTCTGACTATCAATTTTTAGCCGACAGAATTAATAACGACAAACGCAACATACTAGCCGCAGTCATCCCTACCACTGTTGATGAGCTGCAAAAATTACTGGCCTTTTCAATAGATCAGAACTTCTCCTTATTTAATTTACTTAGCCCAGGTGAAATTGGCACTGCGCCAATTCCATCCAGTGGCGACATCGTTGTTATCGACCTACAACGCATGAACAATATTATTGAGATTAACCAAAAAGACGCTTACGCCTTAATAGAACCCGGCGTTAGTTATGGGCAACTTAATAAACATCTTGAAGACAACAACATTCCTTTTGCCGTTGATGTCGAAAAAAATGCAAATCAGTCCGTACTCGGCAGTATTTGTAACCGTAATTTTGGCTACACCCCGTATGGCGATCAACTGATGATGCAATGTGGCATGGAAGTGATGTTGGCTGATGGCAGCTTGGTTAGAACCGGTATGGGCGCGATGCCTAAAAGTAACACCTGGCAATTGTTTAAATATGGCTATGGCCCGTATATGGATGGCTTATTTACCCAATCCAATATGGGTGTTGTGACCAAAATTGGCCTTTGGTTAATGCCTAAACCACCGGCTTATAAACCGTTTATGCTACAGCTACCGACCGATGCTACTATGGAACAAGCGGTGGAAATTTTACGTTCGCTTAAAATTAATATGCTGGTGCCAAACACCGTTGTTATTGCCTCAGCAGAATCTGAAGTTATGCAATTTGTTGATGGCGGCCTTAGCGCGACATTCGATAACAGCACGGCAGAAAAACACCAACTGGGAACATGGAATATCTACGGCGCATTGTATGGCATACCCGGCAATGTGGATGTTGTTTGGGGTGAGGTTAATGGCGCATTAGGGCAAATTGACGGTGCAAAGTTCTTACTTAAAGATGACACCACCAAACACCCTATTTGGGCACAGCGTGAAAAAATAATGCTGGGGCAGTTCAATAAACGTAATTCAGAATTAGACAACAGCGCTGTCATTAATTTACATTTCGCCAGTCCAATAGAAGGCAAAGATGCGCTGGCCATGCAGGCAATTATCAATTCTCATAGTGGTGAGCAAAAAGTTATCAGCCAGTTGGCACTAACTTGGCGCACGATGTTCGCTCAACTAAGCATCACCTATGGCAAAGGCCAATTAAGCGCCGCTAAAAATCTAGCTGATACCTTAATTAAAGCATTTGATGCACAAGGTTATTCTGTCAGCCAATCTGATGCTGACCTTCAGGATAGCGTTGACGAAACACGTCACCCTGGGCTAAAAACGCTGAATCAACGCGTTAAAAAAGCCTTAGATCCTGAACAAAACTTTGGCTAAAAAACGTATTTGCAAAATAATGTTACATAAAAAAGGACGATATCAATCGTCCTTTTTTATTCAATAGAATTTAAAGGAAAATAACATGACAAAACAACACGAACTTTGGATTAACGGCGAACCTTGCAAACCCAGCAGTGGACAATACTTTGACGTACTTAATCCCATTGATGACTCCCTGTATTGCACCGCCGCTGAAGGTAACGAGGCCGATATAAATAAAGCCGTTGAAAGCGCACAAGCTTGTTTTAACAGTTATGGAAAAGGTCTGGCTAAAGATCGCGAAGCCATGCTGTGTAAAGCGGCTGATTTGTTAGAACGTGATCGCCAAGAGTTTTTAGATATTCTCATTGATGAGATTGGCTCTCCCATTAACAAAGCGCAATTTGAAGTACAGTATGCTATTGGTCATTTACGTGCCGCCGCAGGCTCTGCACGACGCGTCACCGGGCAAACCATCCCTTCTGACACACCAGGCCGCATTAGCATGAGCGTGAGAAAACCTTTGGGCGTTATTGCTGCCATTACGCCGTTTAATGTACCGCTGATTAAATCTGCTAAGTTAATAGCATCACCACTAGCCACCGGCAACACCGTTGTTTTACTTTGTTCTGAAGAAGCACCGTCTTTGTCATATCGTTTCGCACAACTGATTCACGAAGCAGGTTTTCCTGCTGGCGCGCTTAACGTGGTATCGGGCTTTGGCATGGACATTGGCGATTTCTTAACCGGCCATCCGCTGGTAAAAACCGTCATGTTCACCGGCTCCAGCCGAGTAGGACGACATATTAGCGAAATTTGCGGCAAGCAAATGAAACACGCCGCGCTTGAATTAGGCGGCAAAAACCCGTTAATTATTTTAGCCGACGCTGACATCGACAAAGCGGTTCAAACCGCTGTTTTCGGCATGTTTTTATACCAAGGCCAAGCTTGCATGGCATCCAGCAGAATTATTGTTGAAGCGCCTGTGTACGATGAATTTATTGAAAAGTTCAGCGCCGCCGCCAATGCTTTATCGTTAGGTGACTTGCGTGAAATGAGCACCATTTTAGGCCCCATTATTTCTCCTCGTCAACGTGATCGAATTCGTCACCATATTGAAGATGCAAGAGAAAAAGGCGCGACTGTTTTGACCGGCGGCGAATGGGAAGGCAATCGTTGCCAACCTACCATTCTCACCCATGTTGAAAAAAACATGACCGTTTGTTACGAAGAAACTTTCGGCCCTGTAACCTCCGTGTATTCAGTAAACGACATTGATGCCGCACTTGAAATGGCAAACGACACGCGCTACGGACTAAGCGCTGCTATTTGCACAACAAATATCAACAGCGCGTTGATGCTTGCAGAAAACATCAACGCTGGCATGGTGCATATTAATGCCCCAACCCTTCACGACGAACCACACGTACCTTTTGGCGGCACTGGCGAGAGTGGTTTTGGTCGCGAAGGTGTAGAGGTAGATGCTGACGTACTGACTGAATGGAAATGGATTACCATACAACTGCCAACCGACGCACCTGCACACTAATGTTTAGTTGTTTATTACCTTGGCTGAATAGTTTTTCAGCCAAGGCAATCTTTAGTCTATAGACACACTGTCTAATCGCGCCGAACGTGTTTCTGGGATCGGCAAATTATCCGCCGCATGGTAACTAAACACGAGCGAGTATTTAGGCCTGTTTGTAGTATTCGCACCCGCGGCGTGAAATGTTCGACAATGGAAAAACAGCACGTCACCCGCCTCTAATTCCACATCAACGGCCGTTTCTAATAAATTCTGATTTTCTGGTAAGTCTTGTCGCAAGAATAAATTAGCGTCTAGTCGCCCACGCTCAAACTCCATGGTGTGTGATCCGGGAATCATTTTCATGCCGCCGTTTTCTACGTGTTCATTACCCAACGCAAGCCAAACATTCACCAATTCTGGGCGATCAAAACTCCAATAACGAATATCTTGATGCCAATCCGTTTGGCTACTGAACACCGGCAGTTTAGTCATAATACAGTTATGGTGATTTTGCGTTAACCGCACCTCATCCGTACCGATTAATTGCTTCACCACTTTCACGACTGCAGGCGCACAAGCCCAATCACGAAACACTTCGTCTCTAGCATAAGCGTTTAAAAGTCTGCGCGGCGTATCGCCACCGCTAACCAACCTATCGGCAGGTGCGCCTTGGTATTGCACATCCGCTTCATACTCCAAAGGGCCAAGCGCCGGTTCCATCGACGCGTCAACAACTTGGTTAATGTCTCTTAATACATCAGGCGATGCCAGCCCAGATAGCTTTATAAAACCATCACGTAAGAACTGCTGGCGTTGTAACTCCGTCAAGCCCGTTCGAATATTTTTTGAATACTGTGTCATTTAAGCGCTATTATATTCGTTATCCACTCCAACACTAAAAGAGATTAGCCATGATAAAACCCGCCAGTGAATTTATTGCCGAAGCTCAAAAACACATTAACTGCATTGACCCTGCACAAGCCAAAGAGTTATTGGAAAACAATGACAATATTATTGTCTTAGATGTACGCGAACCTGCTGAAGCGCACGAGTCAAAACTGACGTGTTCAGTCAATATTCCACGCGGTTTATTAGAAATGAAAATCCAAGGTCACTGCCCTAATGAAGATATTATTATTCTCACTCATTGTGGCGGTGGTGGACGGGCTTCTTTAGCAGCCGCTAGGTTAGTAGAAATGGGTTACGCAAACGTATACGCCGTAACCGCTAAATACGATGCTCTTAAAAAAGCACTTGAAGAAGGCGCCGCGTAAAAGTCGCGTAATTTGAAACAAGAGGGCTTGAAATGGTGGTCATGGGTGGACTTGAACCACCGACCCCGGCATTATGAATGCCGTGCTCTAACCAGCTGAGCTACATGACCATACTTTGAAGGACGTGAATTTTCGTGGTTTCAGCCTGTTTTGTCAAGCTGAACCCGCATTCAAACGTTAATTTTTACACCTAAATGGCAGCGGCAATTGCTCCATGCTTTGCTCTAGCTCCTGCGTCCTTGCAGTCGTAAGTTTCATTGGGATAGGAAGGGCTTACCTTATTTCAGCTTTAGACGTTAAACCTAAAGTGCGTTACATCACCGTCTTGCATAATGTATTCTTTGCCTTGCACGGTGAGTTTACCAGCCTCTTTTGCACCTTTTTCACCGTTATATTCGATAAAGTCTTCGTAAGCTGTAATTTCTGCTCGAATAAAGCCTTTCTCAAAATCGGTGTGAATAACGCCCGCTGCTTGTGGTGCAGTCGCGCCTCTTTTAACCGTCCAAGCGCGTACTTCTTTAACACCGGCAGTAAAGTACGTTTGTAGGTTTAACAGATCATAACCTGCTTTAATTACTCGGTTCAGACCCGGCTCTGTTAAACCCATTTCTTCTAAAAATTCGATCCGCTCATCTTCTTCTAGCTGAATAATTTCAGCTTCCATCGCCGCGCATACAGCAACAACGGCTACACCTTGCTCATTTGCTAGGTCAGTCACTTTGTCTAAAAATGGATTATTCTCAAAACCATCTTCTTGAACATTGGCTATGTACAACATAGGTTTCAACGTTAATAGCTGATAACCCGCCAGTGACAGCAATTCGTCCTCAGTCGCATCTAAGGTTCTTAGCGTCATCGTTTCATCTAAATGTTTAAGCACTTTTTCTAAGAATACTTTGTTTTTTAACTCGTCTTTATTGCCAGACTTTGACGCTTTGGTCGCTTTAACAACCGCTTTTTCAATAGACGTCATATCAGCCAAGGCCAATTCGGTTTGAATCACTTCAATATCAGCTAATGGGTCAATTGTGCCTGCGACATGGATGACATCATCATCTTCAAAACAACGCACCACGTGTGCAATTGCATCGGACTCACGAATATTGGCCAAGAATTGATTACCCAAACCTTCACCTTTTGAAGCACCGGCCACTAAACCGGCAATATCTACAAACTCAAATGTGGTCGGCATTACTTTTTCTGGCTTTACAATTTCTGCCAACTTGTCCAAACGCACATCGGGCACAGGCACGATGCCTGTGTTCGGTTCAATGGTGCAAAACGGATAGTTTTCCGCTGCAATCGTTGCTTTTGTTAATGCATTAAACAGGGTTGATTTACCCACGTTTGGTAAGCCCACAATGCCACAATTTAAAGCCATAAGTTTCTCTGTCTGATTCTATAAAGGCCGTGATTATACGTTATGCGCCCACAGACTTAAAAACAATCTAAGCGATAATGGCGCGCAAGGGTTTAGTCGCGTAAAATACGCCGTTTATTATCAACACACTAATAAGGTAAGCGCATGAAGAATTACAAAATTGCCGTGATGGCTGGCGACGGCATTGGCCCAGAAATTATGGCCGAAGCCGTTAAGGTTTTAAAATTGGTTGAAGAACGTAATGACGTTACTTTTGAGTTAACACCTGCTCTATTTGGCGCCTGCGCTTACTTTGAAAAAGGCGATGCCTTTCCACAAGAAACCAAAGATATCTGCGACGAAGCTGATGCGATTATTAAAGGCCCAATTGGTTTAAGCCATGAAGAGTCTAAAAAGATCCCTATCGACAAGCAACCTGAACGTGGTGCTTTGCTGCCGATGCGCAAACGTTACAACACCTATGCGAACTACCGCCCTGTATCATTGCCTAAAGGCCTTGCGCACTTTTCACCCCTAAAACCAGAAATTATTGGCGATGGCATTGATTTAATTATGATTCGTGAATTAGTCGGCGGCTTATACTTTGGTAAAAAAGAAGTGGGTGTGAACGATGAAGGCTTACGTTACGTTAAAGAAACCTTGGAATACGACGAAGCGCAAATTCGCCAAATTATGCACCATGCTTTTAAAATGGCCAACAGCCGCAAGAAAGTGTTGCACAACATTCATAAAAGCAACGTATTAAAATCATCCGTGTTGTGGAATGAAATTATGGAAGAAGTGGCCGTTGAATACCCAGACGTTAAGGTGATTAACATTCTTGTCGATGCAGTAGCAACCTTACTTTGTCTTAAACCCACACAGTTTGACGTGATGGTGATGGAAAACATGTTTGGCGACATTTTAAGTGACCAAGGCGGCGGTATCTTGGGTTCTTTAGGTCTTATGCCATCAGCGTGCTTAGGTGACGACAAGGCTTACTACGAACCATCACACGGCTCAGCCCCTGATATTGCTGGCAAAAACATGGCGAACCCGTATTCCATGATTGGCTCAGTCGCCATGATGCTTGAATACAGCTTTGGCATGGTTGAAGAGTCCAAAAATGTTTGGGCTGCCATGCAAGGCGTCTTTACCGACGGTTATTCAACTGCTGACCTGTCTAAACCCGGTAGCGGCGTTAATATGATTAGCACCGTTGAGTTTGGTGATAAGGTGGTTGAGAAACTACGTGCGATGCCGACTGTTTAGTCTCGAACTGTCAATACAAAAAAGGCTTACTTTTTAGTAAGCCTTTTTTATGTTTCAACATTATTGATTAGTTCTTTTCGTGTAACAGAATATTAATCATCCGTACGGCAGCAGATATTGACGCGAACACTTGGTTCGCATGCACACCACGCGTTTTGCGTTTTTTGAATGGATCATCCCAAGTAATTACGCACTCAGTTAAGGCACTAGTATGCCCACCTTTTGGAATTCTCACTTCATAATCGACCAGCTCAGGCAACACCACATCATAATCAGCCAATACTTTATTAATGGCATTGATAAACGCATCAAATCCGCCATTACCATTGCCCGTTGACTCGTGCTCGCTACCTTTCACATTAACTTTGATGGTTGCCACAGACGATTCATCTAAGCGGCTGGTAATTGAACAGTCGAGTAATTTAATGTGTTTATAGTTTTCGCTTTCTAATACGTCGGCAATAATAAACGGCAAGTCTTCCGTCGTTATCGTTTGCTTGGAATCACCTAAACGAACAATACGCTCTAACACCTTCTTCTGATTTTCTTCCGACAGTTCAATACCTAGGCGATCTAAATTATTGCTTAAAGAGGCTTTTCCGGCCATTTTACCTAAGGCATAACTGCGTATTCTTGAGAAACGTTCTGGGCTTAATTTACTTTCGTATAAGCCGCCTTTTTTATCGCCATCGGCATGAATGCCTGCGGTTTGTGTGAAGACATCTTCGCCAATAATGGGTGCATTGGCCGACACCCATTTACCTGAAAAATTCTCCACCATATTGCTCAAAAGAACAATATTACTTTCATCAATGGACAATTCCATGCCCATTTTATCGCGCAATACCACGGTCACTTCTGATACCGATGCATTACCCGCACGCTCGCCAAGGCAATTAACCGTACAGTGAATGGCACTAACGCCTGCACGAACCGCTGCCATAATATTGGCTGTGCCTAGGCCGTAATCATTATGGGGGTGAAAATCGAACTGTGTGTCCGGGTAACGTTCACACATATCACTCAGCGCATCAAACACTTCATCTGGTGACATCACGCCCAAGGTATCTGGCAGCATAAAATGATCAATACCAGCATCTTTAATGGCGTCCATATAGGCAAACACGTATTCAGGGCTATCTGCATAACCATTCGACCAATCTTCCAGATACACATTAACTTTTAAGCCTTGTTCTAAGGCGTAATTAACCGTATTTAACACTTGTTCTACGTGCTGCTCTAAGGTCTTTCCTAGTTGTTCTCGACAGTGCTTTTCGCTACCTTTGGTCAACAGGTTAATAACCCTGCCATTCGCCGCTACAATCCAATCAACGCTGCGTTTATGGTCGGAAAAACCCAGCACTTCAACTGCATCGCCAAAGCCTTCGGCTTTTGCCCATTCATTAATATTACGAACGGCTTCTTGCTCTCCTTCAGACACGCACGCGGATGCTACTTCCACACGGTCCACCCGTAGTGATTCCAATAATGCTTTAGCGACGCTGACTTTCTCGGCAGGCGAAAACGACACGCCCTGCGTTTGCTCGCCATCACGCAGGGTGGTATCCATTATTTGGATGTATCGGGAATCCATCGTCTTATACAGTCAGAATTTCGTTATGCCCAAAGCCAAGGGAATTGCTGCTTATGCTGCTCTTCAAACTCGCTAATTTTATCTACGTGTTTTAAGGTTAGACCGATATCGTCTAGGCCCTTCAACATATTGTCTTTACGGAACGGGTCAATCTCAAACTTAAAGCCGTTACCCGCTGGCGTGGTCACTGTTTGATTTTCAAGGTCCACTACAAAGCTAGCACCTTCGTTTGCATTAATTTCTTGCATCAATGCATCTAGTTGCGCTTCATTAACAACGATGGCTAAGATGCCATTTTTAAAACAATTGTTGTAAAAAATATCCGCATAGCTAGTTGAGATGATGGTATTAAAACCGTAATCCGCAATCGCCCACGGCGCGTGTTCACGTGAAGAGCCACAGCCGAAGTTATCACCAGCAACAAGTACTTTAGCGCCCTTAAACGCAAGCTTGTTTAATTCAAAATCTGGGTTGTCGGTAACGCCGTCGTCGTTATAACGCCAATCGTGAAACAAATGCACACCAAAACCTGTGCGCTCAACTTTCTTCAAAAACTGTTTAGGGATAATTTGATCGGTATCCACATTACTGCGGTTCATTAACGCTACAACGCTTTCGTGTTTTTTATATTTTTCCATCGTCTTAACCTAATTTACTGATATCAACAAAACGACCGGCTGCCGCTGCCGCCGCTGCCATTGCCGGAGACACCAAATGCGTACGCCCACCTTTACCTTGACGGCCTTCGAAGTTACGGTTTGATGTTGATGCACAACGTTGACCATCTTTTAATTCATCGCCATTCATCGCTAAACACATTGAACAACCTGGCTCGCGCCATTCCCAACCTGCATCTTTAAAGATTTTATCTATACCTTCTTTTTCAGCCTGACGTTTGACGTGGAACGAACCCGGTACAGCAATCGCTGTGACACCCTCGGCCACTGTCGTACCTTTGGCGATGTTTGCCGCATCACGGAAATCTTCAATCCGGCCATTCGTGCACGAACCGATAAATACATAATCAATCTCGATATCAGTCATTTTCGTATTCGCTGCAAGGTCCATATATTTCAACGCACCTTCGCAAGCAATGCGCTTACCTTTGTTATCAAAGCTTTCGGGAGCTGGAACAACACCGTTAACACCCACCACTTGTTCTGGCGACGTGCCCCACGTTACTTGTGGGCCAATATCAGCGGCATTTAATGTAATAGTCGTGTCGTATTCCGCACCTTCGTCTGTCACTAAGGACTTCCAATATTCAAGTGCTGTTGCCCAATGCTCACCCTTCGGCGCAAATTCTTTACCTTCTAGGAAATCGAAGGTTTTGTGGTCTGGTGCTACCATGCCTGCGCGCGCGCCTGCTTCAATCGCCATGTTACAGACCGTCATGCGGCCTTCCATAGACAATGCTTCAATTGCCTCACCCGCATATTCAATCACATAACCTGTGCCGCCGGCTGTACCTGTTACACCCACAATCGCTAACGCAATATCTTTAGCGGTACAGTGTTTAGACAACTTGCCATCCACTTGCACCAACATCGTTTTTGATTTCTGCTGAGGTAAGGTTTGTGTTGCCATCACATGTTCAACTTCTGATGTACCAATACCAAACGCCAATGCACCGAACGCACCGTGCGTAGCCGTGTGGCTATCACCACACACAACGACCATGCCAGGGTGAACAAATCCGTGTTCTGGTACAACCACATGAATCACGCCATTATCTGGGCTTTCCATGTCGTATAAATTCAGACCATTTTCTTCGCAGTTTTCCGCCATCGTTTCAATTTGCTTTTTAGCAATCGGGTCAGCAATAGGCAAGTCACGATTTTTTGTTGGCACACAATGATCCATTGTTGCCAAAATACTGTGTGGGTTGCGCACAGGTCTATTCGCTGTGCGTAGGCCTTCAAATGCTTGCGGGCTAGTCACCTCGTGCATTAAATGTCTGTCCACATATAACAAAGGAGCTTGCCCCGTTTCTTGGTGAACAAAGTGGCTTTCCCAAATTTTTTCGTACATCGTTTTTTTCATAATTCTTTCCAAAGCTAGCTCTTCGTATTAAGTGTTGATAACACACAAAGAGAAATGATCGACATGTATGCCGAATGAACCGTGTATTTTCGCTAAATTTAGCGCATTTTGCAATCGGAGAAATTTTAATAACGTCTAAAACAAACTATCAGGCAATAAAAAAGGCTTAACGCGAACGTTAAGCCTTAAATATATGGAGCTGGTGAGAGGATTCGAACCACCGACCGGCTGATTACAAATCAGCTGCTCTACCGACTGAGCTACACCAGCATCAGGGCGAGTATTCTATGCTAAATGAAAAGTTGGAGCAATGCTTAACAAGCAATTTTACGGATACTATCTTTTTCCTCTTGCTTACTGGTATTTAAAAAGTCCAGTATTGAATCTACGCCCCTATCCGTTTTGACTTTAACACCGTAACGACTCTTTTCTCTCAAAAGAATAGTTGCATTAACCTGTTTCTCTCTTAATTCGTCTAACCTAACATTAGCCCGAGCTTCCGTGACAAAAACCCCTAATGAAACAACGCCTTTGTAATCCCCATTTGGCACCAACCAAAGCTCAGTCACCTCTTTTATCTTCAGCTCTTCTACATCCCGCAATGCTTGCTGCCAATCACTATTTGATGAATAGGTTACCCAGTATTCACTCACCGTTCGTGAAACCACAATGTTCGCTTTACTGTCCAAGCCCATCAACCTAACGTGTAACCGATGTATGCTTTCTTCGGTTGGGAAATCTCCAGCGACAAAACAGTCTTTAGCTATGGCTTGACTGAACACTTCAGCAGCTACCGCGCCCTGTTCCACACCTGCTTTATTGGTTAACAAAACCAGCGGTTCCAAAACCTTTTCTTTATACAACGGTGTTTTTTTGACCACGCTTATAGGATCGCTTTTACTGGCGAACCCCAAAAAAAAGTACACGATATTGATGGACAATAAAAACAAAAATAACTGCTTCATTCGGCTTGCTCGGCTAACAACCGCAACCCTTGAATCACAAGGTCTTCTTCTACGTACACCGGCATGGATAAGCTGTCTGCTAATGCCTGCGCATGCCCGCCGGTTAAAATTGTAGATACTTTCAACTGATATTCGGCTTCTATATCTAACACTTTCTTGCTCACAAAGGCCTGTAGCATTTGATTAATCCCAAATAGAACAGCTTGTGTGGTATTGGTTCCAAACAGCCCTCGCGGTGCCGAGTCTTGGACGTTAACTTTCTGGGTATTGGCTAATAAAGATGTTTTCATTAGTTCTGAGCCTGGCACTATATACCCGCCTAGGTGACGCCCATTTTCCGTTACAACGTCCATTGTTAACGCCGTTCCACTATCAACGATACAAAGCATGCCTGAATACTTATGATGTGCCGCTATTAAAGCCAACCACCTATCCACGCCTAACTGGCTCGATTCTTTATAGCCATTAGTTACGCCGCAGGCCTCATTTGAACTTGCAATAAAAGTTGGGCAAGGTCGCTTGTTTTTCTCAGCCCAAGTCGTTAGCTGCACATTAAAATCATCGGCTCCAACACTGGAAACATGAATAGTGGAAAAGCTATGGCCCTCGAGTGCTGCAAACACAACATCCAAACCTATATGGTTTAGCGCACGACCCTGCTTTAACAAGTCACCACTGTCGACGACTTGCCATTTCAGCGCTGTATTGCCACGATCTATAAACAGTTGGCGCATCTAATTACCCTCTAACCGCAGACTGACTTCTCCCGACATAATGCGTTGCGTTTCCCCACTTGGCATCGTTAGAAGAAGTTCGCCAACCTCAGATATGCCTCTTGCAATACCTTGCTGACGTGACTGGCCTGAAATAATTTGCACTGACTTCCCTCGATAACGATCTAATCTATTCCATTGCTCAATATAGGGTGACAAACCATTATCTTCATAGCTGTCAAGAACGCTTAGCACTTGCTCAATAAGGCGGGCCGCTAACGTATTTCTCCCCATCGTTCTACCGTAAGCTTGATTTACATCTGTCCACGGCTGATCAATTTCATTCGATGCCTGAGAGTTCATATGGTAGTTGATACCAATGCCAATAATAGCCGTGTAACCACCCTGGCTTTCTCCTTGAATTTCAACCAAAATACCGCCTAACTTTTTGCCTTGCCACAAGATATCATTTGGCCATTTCAGGCCATGCCCACTCATACCCAGTCCCTCCAGCGCACTACATACAGCAACACCACACGCCAAACTCAGGCCCGACAGCGCTGCAATGCCACTTTTAAAATTCCATAAAAAAGAAAGGTAGAGGTTTTGACCATACGGTGACACCCATGCTTTACCTAACCGACCTCGGCCCGACGTCTGCATTTCTGCCGTACAAACCGAACCGTTTTTTAGCGGTCTTAGCGCATGCTGTTGAGCCAAGTAAGCATTGGTCGACGGACAGACATCCAATATAGTTAGTTGCTTTAGTGGCGACTGTTTATTTGCATAAACGATGGATGTTATCTTTTCTTTATCCAGCAGTTCGATGGGTACTTTAAGCCTCGTGCCTTTTCCTTTTACGGCATGTAACTCGAAGCCGGCCGCTTCCAATGTTTTTAAATAATTCCAAATGGATGTGCGACTAACGCCAAGCTCAGCCGCTAATTGTTGGCCAGAGATAAAGCGGCCGTCAGCCAATTGCTCGATTAATATTTTATGAGTCGCGGTTAATTCCATTAAAAAAGCATAACAGTTTCAAATGCACCTAAGAAGTTCTACTTCAAAAGGCCCCGCAAAAATTAATCATTATGCACGCGAATATCATTCATTTGTTTCTTTACAACGTGACGAATCAGCAAATCCCTATCCTCGTCATTCAGCCCACTGTATTGAACAGCCACCCTAAATTGAGCTTTTTCAGCCTTGCATGAAACAACGTTAGCAAACGTTCTTATCGTCGTTAATGAAGGCTGTAAAATAAACTTCACTTCTAAAGAATCGCCAATTGTTAAAGCCTCGCTCGCCGTAAAAGCAATGCCAGACCCACTGATGCTAACTGACTGAGTGCTTTGAACAAACAACGTGTCCACGCTCATCATAAAGTGATGGGCTAACAGGTTAATCTTTGCTTCTATGTGTGTGAAATAGCGCGCCACTTCAGGCGATTCTTTTTCCACATGCCGAAAATGGATGCGTGACACTTCGCGCATTTTTTCCAACTCATTACCCAATGACATCGCATCGTTGTCATTAAATTGTAAAGAACCATCACTGCCATTCGCTTCATCGCTAGGCACTAGTCGATAACTTAATGCTATTTTGTCATCAATCCTAAAAAAGCCTCTACGTTCTTGTTCTTCTTGACTCATTATCGTTTCACCACGTCTAAAATTGGGTCATTTAAATCTTGTGGCATTTCGCCTTGAATTAAAATGATCTCCACACGCCTATTTTGCGCCCTGTTTTCCGGTGTGTCGTTATCTACTAATGGAACAGTGTCTGCATGACCTTCAATAATCATTCTATTCTCATCCACTGAACCGTCATTGAGTAACGTTTGCGCAATGGTTACTGCCCTAGCCGCTGATAGTTCCCAGTTTGACCGGTACAAACCTGCGTTAATTGGGATGTTATCAGTATGCCCAGCCACCGTTACAGTACCCACGCTACCATTAACTACCGCAGTAATCTTATCCATAACCGGCAAAAACTCCGGATTAAATTCCGCGCTGCCAGAAGAGAAAGAACCGTTCTCATGAATTCGTATGACGACCCTAGCGAGATCTGTTTCAACACTCACCATTTCTTGATCGATTTCCTCAATCATAAACTCTTTAATTTCTTTTGCTAATTCTTTCGCTTCGGCTATTTTTTTCTCAGTCGCCTCTACATATTCCGTCACAATTTGTGCTTTCGCTTGAATCTCTTCGAGCTTGTCTGCCTGCTCCTCTTTCTTCTCTTTCGATTCCGTCTCAGAATCTTTACCTAAAAATTCCTGCTCAGCACTTGTCGTCTGCTGTCGAACCTCATCTAATATGGTGGGGTCACCGGCTGCTGGACTAAAGTGTTGTGCCACCACACTGGTGCCTTTCACAATCTCATAAGCAATCACTTGCCTTTGTACGCCAAACGCATCATTGAGTGATTCTGCCATTTTCTTAAATCGGTTTGCATCCATTGTTGCCATTGATAATAGCAACACAAAAAAGCACATCAACAATGACATTAAATCAGCAAACGTACCCATCCATGCAGGTAAACCTGCCACGCATTTCGGACACTTTTCTTCGTCACTCATACCGAAAATTACCTAGCATAACGCTGGTCAAGCTTCATCTTCAGCCTCGCCGATCGCACTCCGTTTACTTTCGGGTAAGTATGTTTTAAGTAATGTTTCTAAAACACGTGGGTTCATTCCTTCTTGAATACTTTGTACGGTTTCTAGAATAAGCGCCTTATTTAGTCGCTCGTTATTACAAATGCCCTCTAACTTTGCCGACATTGGTAGCGCAAACGCATTGGCAATCACCGCGCCGTATAGTGTGGTTAAAAGCGCCACAGCCATCGCTGGGCCAATAGCTGCAGGGTCCGCCATATTCGCCAACATCTGTACCAAACCAACCAGAGTACCAATCATCCCCATTGCCGGTGCCATATCACCAACAGACTTCCACATATTTTGCCCAACTTCATGGCGCTCAATGGCTAAATTCATATCCCGACTTCACATTTTTTGTACCATCGCAGCATCATGGCCATCCACACAAAGGCTTAACCCGCGTTTAAGAAATTCGTTTTCAACTTCTTGATCCTCCAACGCTAATAAACCATTTTTACGCGCAATATCTGCTAACTCTACAGCTTTTTCAATCAAAGCAACCGGGTCATCATTTCGGTTCATAAAGGCTTTGATTGCCACCTTAAAAGAACCTAAAAACTCGCCTATGGACAACTGCATCAAAGTCACCATAAACGTACCAATCACAACAATCATGATGGAAGGGACATCAACAAACATCATCACGTCACCACCCGATGCGATAGCAGCGATAATGACGCCTAAACCACCTATGAAACCAATAATTGTTGCAAAATCCAAAGTATTCCCTTTTGTTTAAATCCTATCTGTACCGAAGTAATCGGCAAGCTAATAGTAAAACTTTAGCAGATATAACGTCTTTTTAAAGGGGTTGATTTAAAATAACCGTTATTTTTGCAACCATCACAACAAAAAACACACATGGAAGCAGCTATTAATCGGTTCAAACAGCTACTTTCACCCGCATAAATACCAGTGAATTGACTGATTATCCAAAAAACCCTTTGAGGATAAAGAAGAAGATAATGGCTAAAACGCCACCTATTGGCAATGTAATTACCCACGACATAAAGATGCCACGAACCACATCCATATTAATGGATGAAATACCCCTGGCCATACCCACGCCCAAGACCGCACCCACCATGGTATGCGTTGTTGAAATAGGCATACCCATGCCTGATGCTAATACCACGGTAGATGCCGCTGACAGTGTGCAACAAAAACCACGGCTTGGTGTTAGCTCGGTAATTTTAGTACCCACTGTTTCCATGACTTTTCGGCCATACATCGCCAGCCCTAAAACAATGCCCACGCCACCCACAAATAATATCCAAATCGGCAAGGGTGAGCTTTGCGTCAATTCGCCTGACTGCACGATACTGTGTATGGCTGCTAAGGGACCAATCGCATTAGCAACATCGTTTGAGCCATGTGCAAACGCCATAGCACAGGCTGTTAGCACCATCAGTGCACCAAATATTTTTTCAACATTAGCGTAGTGAAAGTCTTTATCTGCATCTGGGTCAAACTTAACACGACTCACCATGTATTTGCCTAGACAAGTAATTAACACACCGCACATGGTCGCTGCCGCTAATGACTCGCCCATCGATAAGTCTAGCCCCACGTGCTTTAGACCTTTCATTATGGTCACAAGTGCCAAAACAAAACCCACTAAAAACACATAGTAATGCACGTATTTTCTAGCGTTTTCCAGTGGTTTGTCAGTATCTAAAATTAGTTTTTGGATTGAACGGAACAGCATAAAAGCAATAACGCCTGCTAATAAAGGTGACGTTACCCAGCTCATCACAATGGTACTCAGCTTGCCCCAATACACCGCATCCATACCAATACCCACTATCGCGAAACCCACAATAGAACCAACAATAGAGTGCGTGGTAGACACAGGCCAACCTTTCATAGAAGCAATCAATAACCACGTACCCGCTGCTAATAAGGCCGCTAACATACCAAAGACTAAAATCTCCGGCGTTGCGCCAAGGTCACTAACATCAACGATGCCTTTGCGAATAGTCGACGTTACCTGACCACCGGCCAAAATAGCCCCGGCAAATTCAAAAATACCGGCGATGATAACCGCTTGTTTAACCGTAATGGCTTTAGAGCCTACTGATGTCGCCATGGCATTCGCCACGTCATTCGCACCAATACCCCACGCCATGAACAGGCCAAAGATAACCGCTAAAACTAAATAAGTTGTTCCGTAATCCATCTTAAAAAACCTCTTATTTTGCTAACATTTGCTGAAAACGACGACCAACGCGTTCGGCGTCATCTGCAATATCCGCAATCGACTCGATTACACGGTACATAAACATCACGTCAACAGCGTACAGGTCTCTTTCAACCTTGAATAAAGCAGAACGTAACTCCACTTGAATTCGATCAGTCTCTGACTCTAAATCATCAAGTTCAACCAACATATTCTCAACGACTCGAACTGCATGGCCTCTAAACCCCGTTTCGATTAGCTCATCTAACTCATTCACAACTTTTAGTGCTTGATGGCAGGTTGCTACCGTCGCTTTAACTAGGGCGATGGCACGCTCACTAGCCGCCTCTGGAAACTGAAGTTTGCGCCCAACAACAATTCCAGCGATATCTCTAGCGCGGTTTGCCAGCAAATCTTGCACGCGTAGAGCATCTAATAAGTCCTGGCGCTCAATCGGCATAAATAAGCCCGTTGGCAATTGCTCGCGTAACATGTGCTTTTTATCGTCTGCTTTTTGCTCGAGCGCTGCAATTTCATGATAAACCTTTTTTACAGCTTCAGCGTCGCCCGAAGCCATACTCTCAAACAAGTCGATGAGCTTGGTCACGCACTCATCAACCAACGTCATATGTGATTGAAGTGGAGCCACGGGAGACGCGCCGAATAGACCCGATAAATAATTTTTAGAAGCCATTGATTTAAGCCTTATAAATAATGTTATTCAATGTCGCGCATTATATGTGCGTCATTCCGAAAAGTATCAATATTTCTCTATTTAAAAAATAATATCGTTATTTTATTACCACGCTTGCACATTAGCGACGCCCATAATGATTAATGTTAAGCTTATTTAAACTTCATTAGATAACAAACCCTACCTGAAACAATGCTGATGCTTCGCTCAATAACGGCTCTATTTTTAATCGGCTTTTTATCGTTTACAGCTGCTGATGATATTATCATCGGTTCTTTTTCGCAAAGAGACTTGTCCGGTTGGCAAGAAAAAAAGTTTTCTGGCCAAACTAACTACACACTAACGCCTTACAAAAAACGTTTTGTACTCTCTGCTCTTAGTTTAAATTCGGCCTCTGGCTTATTTAAAACAGTCGCTATCGACCTTAATAAAACACCTATTATTCATTGGTCCTGGAAGGTAAAAAACACCCTTAGCAGCAAAAACGAACGAATCAAATCAGGCGATGATTTCGCCGCACGCATTTATATCGTGTTTCCTGACGGCCCTTTCTTCTGGCAAACAAAAACCTTAAATTACGTGTGGGCAAACCAAGCCAACAAGGGGGAACACTGGCCTAACCCGTACACCAGCAACGCCCAAATGTTTGCTATTAAATCAGGGGCTGAACCAGTAGGTCAATGGCACCATGAAAGCAGAAATGTTTCAGAGGACATTCAAAAAACCTTCGGTAAAACAATCACCGATATTGAAGCCATTGCCATCATGACGGACACTGATCAAACAGGCGCCGTCACTCAAGCGTGGTTTGGCGATATTTGGTTCAGTGATTAGGCTTTTTCAAACACCAGCTTAGCCTCATCACCCGCGCCTTCAATATCCACTTTAATGCAATCACCCGGTGCAAACTTGCCTGACAAGATATCTTGCGCCAAACCGTTTTCTAAACGTTGCTGAATCGCGCGTTTTAACGGTCTTGCGCCGTACACAGGGTCAAACCCTGCTTCACCCAAGGCATCAAGCGCCGCTTCTGATACCAGCAAATCAATGTCACGCTCTTGTAGCCGCTTGCGTAACACGCCCACTTGTATCGTGGTAATCGCCCTAATTTGCGAACGCCCCAAAGGATGAAACACAACCGATTCATCAATACGATTAATAAATTCCGGGCGGAAGTGGTTGCCCACAACCTCCATCACTGCGCTTTTCATTTCATCGTAATTAGATTCACCTGCCAATGCTTGAATGCGGTCAGAACCCAAGTTTGATGTCATCACAATCACGGTATTACGGAAATCAACGGTACGGCCTTGGCCATCGGTTAAACGCCCATCATCTAACACTTGCAACAAGATGTTGAACACATCAGGGTGTGCTTTTTCCACTTCATCCATCAAAATAACTGAGTACGGTCTACGGCGAATAGCCTCGGTTAAGTAGCCGCCTTCTTCATAGCCCACGTAACCTGGAGGCGCACCTATTAACCGCGCAACCGAATGTTTTTCCATGAATTCAGACATATCGATGCGTACAATCGCCTCGTCTGTATCAAACAAGAATTCAGCCAAGGCTTTACATAACTCTGTTTTACCCACACCCGTTGGGCCTAAAAACAAGAACGAGCCATTCGGCCGGTCAGGATCAGATAACCCCGCACGAGAACGGCGAATCGCATCGCTCACCGCCTTCACCGCTTCTTCTTGACCAATTACCCGTTTACCCAGATTAGCTTCCATTTGCAGTAATTTTTCGCGCTCACCTTCAAGCATTTTTGATACAGGAATACCTGTCCATTTAGACACCACGTCGGCAATTTCTTCTTCGGTCACTTTATTGCGCATCAAAGTGAACACTTGGTCGCTGTCACCGGCTTCTGCTTCTTGAATTAATTTTTCAAGGCGCGGAATTTCGCCGTACTGAAGTTCTGACATACGCGCCAAATCACTCGCACGACGAGCCGTTTCCATTTCTAATTTAACTTTTTCAAGTTCTTCCTTATGCTGTGCGCTGCCCTGCATAGCCGCTTTTTCAGACTGCCAAATCTCATCTAAATCAGCAAACTCTTTTTCAAGCTCATTAATGTCTAACTCAAGTAATTTAAATCGCTTTAAAGAGGCGTCATCGCTTTCTTTTTTCAACGCTTCTCGCTCAATTTTCAGTTGAATTAAGCGACGCTCAAGCCGATCCATCGACTCCGGCTTTGAGTCCATCTCCATCCGAATACGGCTGGCTGATTCGTCGATTAAGTCAATGGCTTTGTCTGGCAGTTGCCTGTCAGCAATGTACCGATGCGACAACACCGCCGCCGCCACAATAGCCGGGTCAGCAATATCAACGCTGTGATGCACTTCATAACGCTCTTTAAGCCCACGCAAAATAGCAATGGTATCTTCTACCGTGGGTTCTTCTACTAATACTTTTTGAAAACGGCGCTCTAACGCAGCATCTTTTTCAATGTACTGACGATACTCGTCTAAGGTTGTTGCGCCCACGCAATGCAAATCGCCACGTGCAAGCGCAGGTTTCAACATATTACCCGCGTCCATTGCGCCCTCGCCTTTACCCGCACCCACCATCGTGTGCAGTTCGTCAATAAACAAGATAACCTGCCCTTCTTGTTTTGCGACATCGCTCAGCACCGCTTTAAGCCGCTCTTCAAACTCGCCACGGAATTTCGCACCCGCAACCAACGCAGCCATGTCTAGCGACAATATGCGCTTAGATTTCAAATTTTCTGGCACTTCACCATTCACAATACGTTGCGCCAAACCTTCCACAATCGCGGTTTTACCAACGCCTGGCTCACCTATCAATACGGGGTTGTTTTTAGTTCGTCGTTGCAATACTTGTATGGTACGGCGGATTTCTTCATCACGCCCAATCACCGGGTCAAGCTTGCCTTGCTCTGCACGTTCTGTTAAATCAATGCTGTATTTCTCTAAGGCTTGCCGGTTACTTTCAGCATTTGGATCGTCCACCGTTTCACCGCCGCGCACGTCATCGATTGCTTTTTCAATTAAACGCTTTGTTGCGCCAGCTTCTTTCAAACTTTTACCCACTTGGCCTTTATCATCAAGCGCTGCCAATACAAACAGCTCACTGGAGATGTAAGCATCCTTGCGTTTTTGCGCCAATTTATCAGTCACATTAAAAAGGCGGCTGAGGTCATTCGCCATCTGAACGTCACCCGCATTGCCTTCAACAGTCGCAATCCGCTCCAGCGTATCACCTAACGATAAGCGTAATTTATTAACATTAACACCCGCCAGTTGCAGTAAATGGCGCACGCCTGCGCCCTGCTGATCCAACATGGCAATCAGCAAATGCACGGGCTCTATAAATTGATGGTCATTGCCTAATGCTAGGCTTTGCGCGTCAGATAACGCCACTTGAAACTGACTGGTTAGTTTATCCATTCTCATTGTTAACTCTCATACATAGTTTATTCTGATAATTAAAATATGAGGGTGAAACCACCATTTTTCAATGGCATTAGAAAAACTCAGAACATTAAGACGAACGCCTTAATGAATAAAACTGTGCAACCAACCAATCAAGCCAATGCCAAATAACATCAGCAATGTTTGCTCGATAGCCGCAGAAAGACTCACGCGTTTATGAAGTGTGGGTATCAAATCGGCAACTGCGATGTAAATAAAGCTTGCTGCCGCAAACGCAAGAACATAGGGAAGAAGGTGCTGAAAATCGGCCAACCAAAAGTACGCTAGCAGGCCACCAACCAACGTTGCTAGGCTGGAAATAACGTTGTAAATAATGGCTTTTTTACGCGTAAAGCCACTTTGCAACAAAATAGCAAAATCACCAATTTCCTGTGGGATTTCATGCGCGGTAACCGCCAATGCTGTTACCACACCTAGATGAACATCGGTCATAAAAGCAGCCGCAATCAAGATACCATCAACAAAATTATGGACCGTATCACCCACCAAAATTAAGGTGCCTGCTGATTTTGAGCTATCCGCCTGTACATCTATATGACCTTCACAATCATCATGGTGACAATGCCGCCACAGCACCAACTTTTCCAGTACAAAAAAGGTCATCAAACCGGCCAAAATAGTCATCGATAAGGTATGGAAATTTTCAGCGCCTGCTTCTTCTAAGGCGTGAGGAATTAAGCTGCCAAATGCTGCACTTAACAAAGCACCTGTCGCAAAACTTACGCTATACGGTAAGGCTTTAGCAATGATTTTTTTCGGCAAAAACAGCACCAAAGATGCACCCAAAACACTCAGCGCACCGCCAAAAAAGGTAAACAGAATAATCCAGGATAATACACTCATGAATAGGTCAGGGTTGAAGCCAAATTAACGACGCCATTCGGCCCGTTACAGCGTCTCGTCGGTAGGAGTAAAATTGATTCGACTGATTATACGTACAATGCTCGCCGCCATACATGCTTTTTACACCGCAATGTAGCAAGGTCATACGCGCCAACGCATATAAATCGGCAAGGTAATGCGTGTCATCAACTTGTTGGAAAGCTTGCTGCATGACTTGTTTTTTATCGACAAACGCCCGTTTTACTTCAGCCCCCACTTCGAAATTATCTGGGCCAATTGCCGGGCCCAACCACGCTAAAATCTGTTCCGGCTCAGCTAATTTTGACACCGTGCTCTCTATCACTCCAGACAATAACCCGCGCCAGCCAGCATGAATTGCCGCCACCGCAGAACCATCTTTTTTACACAATAATATAGGCAAGCAATCAGCCGTCATAACCACACAAACCACATTACCATTGCGAGCGATTGATGCGTCTGCTTGAGGGAGAACCGCGTCGCTTGCGTCACCAAGTTCTATAGCGTTAACGCCGTGTACTTGCTCTAACCAAACCGGCTCAGAAGGCAACTTAGCATTCTGAATAAGTTGCTGCCTATTATCGTCAACAAGCGCCTCATCATCACCGACGTGTTTTGCCAAATTAAAACCGGCAAAACCCGCCTGACTAACGCCTCCTTGTCGACAGGTCGTTAGCGCGTTGACTCGTTCAGGCGCCGGCCAATCCGGCGTGATGATATTCATGGTTACGTCGCAGGCGTCTCTTGCCCTAACACGTGAACTAAGTTCGCCATATCGTCTGGCATATCGCAAGTCCACGAAATATCTTCGCCCGTTACCGGGTGAACAACGCCTAACCTTGCGGCGTGTAAAGCTTGCCTTCGGAAACTGCGCAACGTGTCACTTAGTAATTCACTTGCGTTAGCAATCGCTTTAAATCGGCCGCCATACACTTGATCACCGACAATGGCATGATGGATATGACTCATGTGCACGCGAATTTGATGCGTGCGCCCCGTTTCTAGTTTCACCCGTAACAACGTATGCTTAGCAAAACGCTTTTCTACACGATAGTGGGTAACGGCTTCTTTACCACCACGTTTTACAGCGTACTTTTTTCGGTCGACTGGGTGCCGCGCTAACGGTTCGTCAATTGTACTGCCTGCCGTCATATAACCGCGTACAACAGCTAAATACTCACGCTCAAACGCTCTCGCTTGAAGTTGATCAACCAATGTTTTGTGCGCCGTTAAGGTTTTAGCAACCATCAATAAGCCGCTGGTTTCTTTATCAATTCGGTGAACCAATCCTGCCCTTGGCAGCCCTTCAAGCTCAGGTTCATGATGCAGTAACGCATTTTGCAGGGTACCGTCCCAATTTCCTACCGCCGGGTGCACCACTAGGCCAGCCGGCTTGTTCACCACCAACATCGACTCATCTTCATACACAATATCCAACGTAATGGGTTCGGCCTTAACGTCTAGCGACTTATCAGCAATGGGCGTAATAACAACCATTTCTCCACCATGAACCTTGTCGCGTGGGCGTAGCGTTTTATTATCAATAAGAATATCGCCACTTTTAACCCAACTTTTAAGCCGACTGCGCGAATACTCCTGACATAATTCTGCTAATGCTTGGTCTAGCCTAAGACCCGCCATTTCATTAGGAATGATTAATTCTATTGGTTCTTCTTTTTTCAAGTCAATAACATTGTAATAATTGATGTGCTGCGGCATTATAACCGCTTAAATTCTCTTAACTTATTATTTAAATGTACAACCTTCCTATGAAACAACTTTTATTGGCCGTCATTTTTTCTACCTTAAGTGCATGCACCGCTATCGACCTGGTCACCCCTGAAGAAGCCCAGGATGAAAAAGCCAATTGGTCTGCTGCTGATTTTTATCAAGAAGCCAAAGCATCGCTAGACGACGAAAACTATTTAAGCGCCATTGAGTTGTACGAGAACTTAGAGTCACGATATCCATTTGGACAGTACGCTCAACAATCGCAAATTGAACTAGCCTTCGCCTATTACAAGAATGACGAGCCTGAATCTGCGATTGCAACGGCTAATCGATTTATTCGTATACACCCTCGTCACCAAAGCATTGACTACCTCTATTACCTCAAAGGCCTAATCAACTTTAACCGTGGCATTGGCTTTTTAGAGCGCTACCTACCAACCGATAAATCTCAGCGCGATCCAGGCGCGGCTATCGAATCGTTAGATGATTTTGCCTCACTGATTAGACGTTTCCCAAACAGCCAATATACTGAAGATTCAAAACAACGCATCGTTGCATTAAAATCTAATCTGGCGTTACACGATTTAAATGTGGCGAAATATTACATGAAACGTCAAGCCTACGTTGCCGCCATTAATCGCGCCAAACATATCATTGAAAAGTATGAAAGAACCACCGCAGTACCGCGCGCACTTTTGTTAATGACGGACGCATACCAACAAATTGGCATGCATGATTTAGCTGCAGATGCACAACGCATCTACCAACATAACTATCCAAATGGGCTGCCTCCTCTTGATAACCCAACGTTTGCACACGAACGAACCATCTCTGAAAAAGTGTGGGAATATCTGGAACTGGACGAATAGCTAATCGTCAGAAAATAGCACCTTACTAAAACCAGACGTCATAGGGAAACGGCGTTCGCGGCCAAACGCTCTAGACGTTATTTTGACACCCGGCGGGGCCTGGCGACGCTTATACTCGTTTTGCTCTACAAGTCTTAACACCCTATCAACGACGGCCTTGTCGTAACCGACGTCTAAAATCTCACGCCTTGACTGGTCTAACTCGATATATCGCTCCAAAATATCATCCAATACAGGATAAGGAGGCAAGCTATCTTCATCCTTTTGATCCGGCGCGAGCTCTGCCGAAGGGGGGCGCGTAATAACCCTTTCAGGTATAACTGCTGACAACTCATTACGGTATTTTGCTAAGGCATACACCATCATTTTTGGTACGTCTTTAATCGGCGCAAAGCCACCCGCCATATCGCCATACAAGGTCGCATAACCCACACTCATTTCGCTTTTATTCCCCGTCGTTAGCAGTATTTTTCGTTTCTTATTGGATATCGCCATCAATAAAACAGCCCGGCTACGCGCTTGAATGTTTTCTTCAGTGACATCTGCATCAAGCCCTTCAAACGCACTGTCTAACATGGATGAAAATACAGTGATTGCCGGTTCAATCGCAATGGTTTGATGTTTAACGCCCATCGTTTCCGCTTGCTTAATCGCATCGACATTACTCATATCAGCTGTGTATTTTGATGGCATTAAAACCACCTCAACACAATCACTCCCTAACGCATCTGCGGCAATTGCCAGCACCAACGCAGAATCAATGCCACCGGACAAGCCCAGCACCGCACCGTTAAAACCATTTTTAGTTACATAATCTCGCACACCTAATACCAAGGCCTGATAAATGCTTTCTAGCTCCATCAGGCTTGCAACAGGCTCGCTTAACCCTTTTATTTCCCCGTTAGATGAAAACTCAACGTATTCGATAGCTTCTACAAAAGCGGGCGTTTGTTGCACGATGCAACCTGTTGCGTCCATAACAAAAGAGCCACCATCAAAAACCAACTCATCTTGTCCACCCACTTGGTTAACATACACAATCGGCAAACCAGTTTCGGCCACCCTTGCCTGAACTGTTTGCTGACGTTTTTGTGCTTTATTAACTTCAAATGGCGATGCGTTAATATTAATGACTAATGATGCGCCCTCTTGCTTTAATTGCTGGCAAACAGTGGGCGTCCAAATGTCTTCACAAATTGACAAGCCTATTTTTTCGGCGCCCAGCATAAAGGTACACACATGGTTTCCCGCCTGAAAATACCGTTTTTCATCAAACACGCCATAGTTAGGTAGCTGTTGCTTACGGTAATTTGCCATCAATTCGCCGCCTTTCAAAACAGCAATGCTATTAAACAACCCTTGCTCAGCTTTTTCTGGATAGCCAAGAATAACCGTTAACAAAGGGCAAGAAATTGAAATGCGCTCCAGCTCTTTTTCTACTCGAGCAATAAAGTCATCACGCAACAATAAGTCCTCTGGCGGGTAACCCGTTATAGCCAATTCAGTAAAAACGATAGCATCCGCACCCTGTTTTTCTGCTTGATGACAAAACTCGATAATTCGATCCGCATTACCGAGCAAATCACCAACAACGGGGTTAAATTGTACGAGTGCTATTTTCATCATGAGCTGTTTTGTCGTTTTCAATAGGCATAAAAAAGGGCTGTACAGTGTACAACCCTTTTCAATATTGCTAAAACTTTGAGCGGTATTAGCCCAAAATTTCTTTCATTTTTGCACCCATTTCAGTTGGCGACTTAACAATATGCACGCCCGCTGCTTCTAATGCTGCAAATTTAGCTTCGGCAGTACCTTGTCCACCCGAGACAATCGCACCCGCATGGCCCATACGTTTGCCTGGAGGCGCTGTAACACCCGCGATATAACCCACAACAGGTTTAGTCACATGCTCTTTGATGTATTCAGCCGCTTCTTCTTCAGCTGTTCCGCCAATTTCGCCCACCATAATAATGCCTTTAGTTGCATCGTCTGCTTCAAAGCGAGAGATAACGTCAATAAAGCTCATGCCGTGAATAGGATCACCACCAATACCAACGCACGTTGTTTGGCCTAAACCTGCAACCGTTGTTTGATGAACCGCTTCATACGTTAACGTACCTGAACGAGACACCACGCCAATAGAACCTGCTTGGTGAATAAAGCCCGGCATAATGCCGATTTTACATTCGCCCGGTGTGATGATACCTGGGCAGTTAGGGCCAATTAAAACAGTGTCTTTGTAAGTGTCCAGCGTAGCTTTTACTTTCAACATATCCAATACAGGAATGCCTTCTGTAATACACACTATCACTTCAATGCCTGCCGCTGCGGCTTCTAAAATAGCATCGGCAGCAAACGGAGGCGGCACATAAATCATTGTGGCCGTTGCGCCCGTTGCTTCAACTGCGTCTGCAACGGTATTGAAAACAGGTAAATCCAAATGCGTTTCACCGCCACGACCCGGGGTTACACCGCCAACCATGTTAGTGCCGTATTCAATGGCCTGCTCTGAATGGAATGTCCCTTGTTTACCGGTAAACCCTTGGCAAATTACTTTCGTGTCTTTATTAATTAAAATACTCATCTCTTTCCTTCCTTAAGACGCTGCTTTAACAGCGGCTTTAGCAGCTATTGTTAAATCATCGGCGGCAATAATATCAAGACCAGACTCTTTCAAAATCTGACGACCTTGCTCAGCGTTAGTACCTTCTAAACGCACAACAACCGGCACATTAACACCCACTTCTTTAACGGCTTGAATAATGCCATCAGCGATTAAGTTACAACGCACAATGCCACCAAAAATGTTCACTAAAACAACTTTTACTTTGTCGTCAGACAAAATCAATTTAAATGCTTCAGCCACACGCTCAGCCGTTGCGCCGCCGCCAACGTCTAAAAAGTTAGCCGGAAAACCGCCTTCTAATTTAACCAAATCCATGGTTGCCATCGCCAAGCCAGCGCCGTTTACCATGCAGCCAATGCTGCCGTTTAAGGTAATGTAGTTAAGGTCGTGCTGTTGTGCTGCGTGTTCTTTTTCGTCTTCTTGTGACGGGTCACGCATCGCAACCATCTCAGGCTGACGATAAGCAGCATTGTCATCTAGGTTAACTTTTGCATCTAACGCGATTAAATCGCCATCGCCATTAACAATCAATGGATTAATTTCAATTTGGCTGGCATCTTTTGCATGAAAAACAGCTAACATGCCGGCCATTACTTTTTGTAACTGACCAATTTGCTTGCCTTTTAAACCCATTTTAAAGGCAATATTGCGGCACTGATAAGGCTGCAAACCTGCAACAGGGTCAATGGCTGCTAATAAGATTTTCTCAGGTGTTTCTTCGGCCACTTTTTCAATGTCCATGCCGCCAGCTTCAGACGCCATAAACATAATGCGCTTGCTACCACGGTCAACCACTGCACTTAAATACAGTTCGCGATCAATTGGCTTAACTTCTTCTACAATTAAGATTTCAATCGGCAAACCAAGTTCGTCCGTTTGAGGCGTCACTAAACGCGTACCCAATAGTTTTTTGCTGAAGGCTTCAACTTCATCCATGCCTTTGCAAAGCTTTACACCACCGGCTTTACCACGGCCACCCGCATGCACTTGAGCTTTAACAACCCAGCAATCACCACCTAATTCTTTAGCTACATTGATAGCTTCTTTAACTGAACGTGCTGGCTTCCCGTCCGGAACCGGCACACCAAATTCAGCAAACACCTGCTTTGCCTGATACTCATGTAGATTCATTTACCTTCCTTTCGTTATTAAACAATAAACTTAATATCACTATTCTATGTCAATTTTCTAATAAAACTAGCCAAACAACTATAATAAGTAAATGCTTGCACCTCAAACACCTGAAAACTTTGTTAAAACCTGCCCATTTGGCAGTGGTTTTCACTTGCCTGCGGAACAAGCATGGCGAACACTTAAAGTCTTTCACGCGTATCAAGTCGTACTGTCTGCCGCTTTTTTCGGTTTATTTGTCAGTAAAACTGGCCCCTCTATATTTGGCCAGCACAGCGAAAACTTATTCCAATCGGTTAGCTTAACGTACCTCGCGTTAACCATTTTCAGCACAGTAATTATTCGAAAGCCGTATATTGCGTACACGCGACAAGTGCAATTTAAAATTATTGCCGATATTGCTTTATTTAACCCTATTAATGCACGCCAACGGCGGCATCACCAGCGGGTTAGGCATCCTGCTTGCCGTCAGCGTTGAAGCAGGCGGCTTGTTGGCTGGTGGACTATGCACATTAGCGTTTGCTGCCATCGCAACCAGCTGTATAAATGGAAAGAGCAGCTTGAACATAAAGGTGATCAAGAGAATCAGGGACAGACCACGATTGATTTAAAAAAAAGCCAAGAGAGCCAGCTTAATTTTCGAAACTTAGTCGCGTCTTTGTTGGACTTCGTACCTCGGCAACTGCTCGCGCTGCTCTACCTCCTGCGTCCGTGCAGTCGTCAGATCCAACCTGCTCCTAGATTGACAGCATGCTGTTTAATGCCTTTTTAGCCATTAGCTTGTCGTCTCTTGGTTTACTTCTATTGAGTTAACCACGTTGCCGCCTACTAGGTTTTCTAGCACCCACGCTAAGTGCTGCGGGTCTGTTCTGAACATGGTGGAACACATTGCTACCGTTGGCGACATGAAATGAACCTGTTTGCCTTGATCTTTTACTTCTTCGTTTAAGCGATTAACCAAGTTAAGCTCGGTAGCTACTAACCAGCGCGTATTTGGCTTTGCATCACGCACGGTTTTAAGAATCATTTCTGTTGAGCCTACAAAATCAGCCTGCTCACACACCTCAACGGAATTCAAGTGGTCAGCCAGCTTGATTTTTCACCAACTATTGTGGATTAAGTAAAGCGGCTCCAATTCATCGTAATTTGCTATGAACCTTACTCTCTCCATTGAGTTTTTAACTGAAGAAACTCTATTAGATCAAATTACAGCCGTAGTGTAGAAATTTACCATCATCAGACATCAATTTTAATTTATTTGTGAGCGCTTGAGAGATAATCATTCGATCAAAAGGATCTTTATGGTGAAATGGTAACTCTTTTAACGGTAAAGCATCGTTACCTGAGAAATTAAGAATCTGAACATCCATCTTGCCTGCCATTTCAACAGGGTTGAAATTTATTTCTAACTTCCCAACCGATGCTTTAATCATTAATTCTGTAATGCTTATGGCACTTAAAAAAACATCATTACTGGGTGATTCTAGTAGGTAACGTCTATTTTCATTAAGTTTATCGGGACAGGAAAGCATCCAAAGAAAAATGTGGGTATCAATAAGAATTTTCATCGGTTACTCACCATAAAAGAGACCGCTTATCTCACTATCTTCTTCTAGGAAATCACTGGGAATAGAGATTTCCCCAGCAAGCAGGCCGAGAACTCTTTTCTTTTTAGGTTTATGAATCACTAAGTCGACAAGGGGCAGGTTATTTTTTGCAATAACAACCTCCTCACCGTGATAGGCCATCTCGACTAGTTTGGACAGGTTAGCTTTTGCTTCTGAAATATTAATGATCATGACGGGGCTCTATTAGATACCAATAAGACTCAATGTACCAAAATAGGTCTAGTTGGTCAACTATTTGAAAATCGGGGACAGAACACGATTGATTTCAAAAAACCAAGAGGGCTAGCTTAATTTTCGAAACTTCGTCGCGTCTTTGTTGGGCTTTGTACCTCGGCAACTGCTCCTGCGCCGCCTCAAGCGCCTACTTTTGGTGCTCTACCTCCTGCGTCCGTGCAGTCGTCAGCTCCAACTACTAGATTGACAGCATACTGTTTAATGCCTTTTTAGCCATTAGCTTGTCGTTTTGGTTTACTTCTATTGAGTTAACCACGTTGGCGTCTACAAGGTTTTCTAGCACCCATGCTAAGTGCTGCGGGTCGGTTCTGAACATGGTGGAACACATTGCTACTGTTGGTGACATGAAATGAACCTGTTTGCCTTGATCTTTTACTTCTTCGTTTAAGCGATTAACCAAATTAAGCTCGGTGGCCACAAGCCAACGAGTATTGGGTTTAGCGTCACGCACGGTTTTAAGAATCATTTCTGTTGAGCCTACAAAATCAGCCTTTTCGCACACCTCAAAATTAGCTTCTGGATGAGCAATGACGATGGTGTCTGGGTATTGCTTTTTAAAGTCGTCTATTTGCTCGGCTTGAAACATTTGATGCACAGAACAAAAGCCTTTCCATAGAATCATCTTGGCATTTTGTATTTGCGTTTTACTTAAGCCACCTAAGGGTTGATTGAAATCCCAAACCACCATGTCTTCTAACGGTATACCCATACGATAACCCGTATTTCTACCTAGGTGTTCATCGGGGAAGAAGAGGATTTTTTCACGTTTTTTAAAACACCAATCTAGCACTTGCTTGGCGTTTGATGAGGTACATACAATGCCTTCATGCTCGCCGCAAAATGCTTTTAAATCCGCTGCAGAATTAATATACGTTACTGGCGTAACTTGTTCATCGGCATTGATGACTGAGTTTAATTCTTTCCAGCTGCGCTCTACGTTTTTACGGTTCGCCATATCAGCCATAGAGCAACCGGCTGCAAGGTCAGGCAAAATGGTCACTTGATCTGGTCGCGATAAAATATCGGACACTTCCGCCATAAAATGCACGCCGCAAAACACAATGTATTTGGCGCTTGAGTTTGCCGCATAGTTTGACAATTTTAACGAATCACCACTCACATCCGCGTGTTTAAACACTTCATTACGCTGATAGTGATGCCCTAAAATAACACAACTATCGCCAAGCGTTGCTTTCGCGTCTTGAATGCGTTGGTCGCACTCTTCATCACTTAATAATGAATAATCTTGAATGGCGCGTGCTGACGTAGACACCGTACTAACCTTGTGTTTCTTCAACCACGGGCGGTTTTCTTAAACGAATACCCAGTTCTTTTAACTGTGCATCGCTAACCATTGCTGGCGCAGATGTTAACGGACACGCCGCTGTTTGTGTTTTAGGGAATGCCATCACGTCACGAATGGTAGAAGCGCCTGCCATTATCATGACCAATCTATCTAAGCCAAACGCCATGCCACCGTGTGGCGGGCAACCGTATTTCAACGCATCTAGCAAGAAGCCAAATTTTTCTTGTGATTCTTCACGTTCCATACCCAATAAATCAAACACGGTTTGTTGCATCGCTGTTTTATGTATACGAATTGAACCACCGCCCACTTCTGTGCCATTCAGCACTAAATCGTAAGCTCTCGACAAGGCCTTGCCTGTGTTCGCTTTCAACTCTTCAGCATCGCACGATGGTGCTGTAAACGGATGATGAATGGCGCTCCAACGGCTTGTTTTATCATCCCAATCGAACATAGGGAAGTCAATAACCCAAACTGGTTTCCAATCGCCTTCTAGTAAGCCTTGGTCTTTACCTATTTTATCGCGTAACGCGCCAATGGCTTCGTTAACGATTTTAGTTTTGTCTGCGCCAAAGAAAACGATATCACCTGTTTGCGCGCCTGTACGCTGCATGATGCTTTCAACCACATCATCCGGTAAGAATTTCAAAATAGGTGATTGCAAGCCATCAATGCCTGCTGAACGGTCATTCACCTTTATATACGCCAAACCTTTTGCGCCATAAATGCTGACATACTTTGTATAGCCATCTATGTCTTTACGGCTTAACGAGCTTGCGCCCGGCACCCTCAATGCGGCCACACGGCCGTCTTCACTATTAGCTGGGCCGGAGAACACTTTAAACTCAACGCCTGCCATTAAATCGCCCACATCGGTTAAGACCAGTGGGTTACGTAAGTCTGGCCGATCGGTACCGTACAGGTGCATCGCTTTTTGATACGTGATTTGCGGGAATTGATCCGCTAGCTGAACGTCAATCACCTCGTTAAACAAGCGGCGAATCATGCCTTCCATTAATTCCATAATTTGAGCTTCATCTAAAAACGATGTTTCAATGTCTAATTGAGTGAATTCTGGCTGACGGTCTGCGCGCAAATCTTCATCTCTAAAACAGCGAACCACTTGGTAGTAACGATCCATACCTCCAATCATCAATAACTGTTTGAACAGTTGGGGGGATTGAGGTAAGGCAAAGAAGCTGTTTTCGTGCGTTCTGCTTGGCACTAGGTAGTCGCGCGCGCCTTCTGGCGTTGCTTTGGTTAAGATGGGCGTTTCAATTTCATAAAAGCCTTCATCTTCTAAAAAACGGCGTAAATTCAAGGTCACATCGCGACGTAAGCGAATTTTTGCTAGCATCTCCGGGCGGCGCAAATCAATATAACGGTAACGTAAGCGTATTTCTTCGCTCACTTCAACATCACCATCTACTTGAATCGGTGGCGTTTCTGACTCATTCAGCACGTCAAGCTCAAGCCCTAACAACTCAATTTTGCCCGTTTTCATTTTTGAATTAACGGTTCCATCTGGACGCGCACGTACACGGCCACGTAGTTTCAACACGTACTCACCACGAACGGTTTCAGCCAACGCAAATGAATCAGCACGGTCTGGATCAAAGACAACTTGCACAATCCCTTCACGGTCACGTAGGTCTATAAAAATAACGCCGCCGTGGTCGCGTCGTCTATGCACCCAACCGCAAATTTCTACCTCTTCGCCTAGGTGAGTTTCGTTTATGTCACCGCAATAATGGGTACGCATCATGTTTTATTCCTTACTTTTTAAATTATATCCAATAGCCCTTATTTGCTATCGCTAGATGTTTTCTTGTCGTTCGATTTTTTAGAGGAGCTTTCGGCTAAGTTTTTCTTTTTGCCGCTTTTAAAATCCGTTTCGTACCAACCGTTTCCTTTTAAACGGAAACCCGCTGCGGAGATCTTCTTCGTTAACTCATCTTTACCGCACTGAGGGCACATTGTTAGTGGCTCATCGCTAATTTTTCGCAACGCTTCGGACTGGTGCTCGCACGCACCGCATTGGTATTCATAAATAGGCATGGTTTATTTCACTCCAAATACTCACTCGACACTTACGCCAACATAATAGCCGAGCTCAACTGAACGGGCTATTTTCGACGATTTACAGGGTGTATAGCAAGCAATGCATGTAAAATAAGCTCAAATTTATATAGCTCACCCTAGCAATTTACGCCTATGACAACTCAATTAACGATTATAAAACCCGACGATTGGCATTTGCACTTGCGCGATGGCGAGGCACTTAGCACAACGGTTGCGTTTACGGCCAAGCAATTTCAACGCGCTATTGTGATG
>JBDOOJ010000093.1:0-2832 GCA_039830885.1 Cycloclasticus sp. | reverse complement strand
AAATCATATTATGCCTGAAGATAAAAACAAAGACCTAAGTTCAACGGAGGATTCACGCTTATTTAGAGACTCAATGGCTGATGTAAAGCCAATCACATCCGATAAATACAACTCTGCTGCTGATCAATCCAAACCTCGACCACATAAAAAATGTTTTGAATCGCCAGTGCACACGCTCGAAACCCCAGAATACAGCCCTTCTGAGATCCAAAGTGATGACCGATTATTTTATGCCAAACAAGGCATACGAGATAAAACCATACGCCAGTTAAAACGAGGTACGCTGGGCGTTGATGACAGAATAGATTTACACGGATTAACCCAATCCGAAGCACATCAATATTTAGACGATTTTCTTATCCAACAAACCGAACAACATCACCGTTGTATATTAGTAGTGCATGGCAAGGGCATGAGGTCTTTAAGTAAATTCCCTGTGTTAAAGAACATGGTGTTTAACCAACTTAAAGCACATTCAAACGTGTTGGCTTTATCGTCTGCGCAGCAGCGTGATGGTGGCGCTGGCGCTCTTTATGTGCTCCTGAAATCCTCATAGTTAGACGACATACACATACAGCAAAAACACGCCGAGCACTAAACGGTAAATAACAAACGGTAACATCCCTATTCTCTCAAGCAGTTTGAGGAATACTGCTATACAAGCGAATGCACTGAGTGCAGAGATAACAACACCCGCGACGATTGCAAACCAGTCAACAGGTATGGCGCTTTCTACTAAATGCAGCGTTTTTAAACTGCCGGCTAAAAATATAAGTGGTATGGATAATAAAAATGAAAAACGCGCAGCTGCTTCTCGCGTTAGCCCTAAAAATAAGCCCGCTGTCATGGTAATGCCTGAGCGTGATGTGCCGGGGATTAACGCCAAAACTTGATACAAACCCACAATAACGGCATCTTTTACGGTTAACTTGTCTTGCTCCCTTACTCGTTCGCCAATGGCATCCGCACGCCAAAGTAATAAGCCAAACACAATGGTGGTTATGGCAATAACGAGGGGCGAACGTAGGTAGATTTCTATCAAGTCACCTAGCAATAAGCCCATTAAGCCAACCGGTATGGTGCCTATAATAATCAACCAGCCTAAGCGGCTTTCTTGAGAATATTGCTGTTTAAAAACAGCCTTTAACCAACCCGCAACAATACGAGATAAATCTTTTCTAAAATACGTTGTTACCGCTAACAGCGAACCAACATGAACGGCCACATCAAAGGCTAAACCTTGGTCTTCCCAAGCTAATAATAAGGGCAATAAAATTAAATGAGCTGAGCTGGATATGGGTAAAAACTCGGTTAACCCTTGCAGTAAGCCTAAGCCTAAAATGTGCGTAAAATCCATTTCTACTGCTCTCTGGTGGTTGAGGTGTTGATTAATTCGCGAATAACGGCGGTTGCATAACTGCCCGACTGCAATTTGAATTCTAGACGCAATTGCCCGTCGTCTAAAAATTCACAATTAAAATCGATAGGCACAACCCGTAAGGAACGTCTGGCCGGTTCCATTCGCTCTTTCGTTAACCCGTTGCAAAACACGGCGTTATCTGCAAAGACCGTTTGCTCTATTGGGTGTTTATCACCCGTTTCCGCTAAGCTGCCAAATAGCGGGCCGGTTGGGTGAATATCGTGTTCCATAACACGTTGTTCCAATGTATCTGACACGGCATTTTCACAGAAGCTTTGCCGTGTGCCGTTCAACATATACGTGTCGCCATGCGTGGGTTTATTCCAGCTGGAACCCGCCACACGCTTCGCTAGCACTTGGTTGAACAAATACGAACGTACTGAGGATAAGAACAGGCCCTTTAGTTTTTTATTTCTAATGACCTCACCTTTTTCAAAACAATCAAACGCCCGTTGTAGGTTTTGATACGCGTAACCAAAACGTTGCTGCATAAAATAATTAGGCACGCCGTCGCGTTTAATGCCTTCCACTCGTGCAGTAATATCTTGCTTATCAAAACGAGCATTCGCAACAATAAGTGTGAATGTATTGTGTTTAATGGTGCCGCGTTTTAATTTTTTTAAATGGCGAGTTACCAATTCAACGTTTAGCTGATCATTATTAAGTGCCGACCAATCTGGCCCTTCTTTACCCGGCAATTGCACGCTGAACCATTGCTTGGTTACTGCGTGACGGTCTTTCATGCCCGCGTAGGAAACACTACGCCGAGTAACACCTGCGTGTTTACTCAAAATTCTTACAATATCTTCCGTATTAATACCGATTTTTTTAATGTATAAAAATACATGTTCGCCCTCACCGCTGGGGCTAAAGCTGAGTGTTTCCTCGACGCAAAAATGTTCGGCTAACGTTCGAAGTTGTCCTGTTCCACTCGGCTGAGCATGAGCATAAGGAAGTTTTTCCACGTGCGATTCAAAATTCATAATGGGGCTTAGCTGGCTGTTGTGAGTAAGACAACCGCATGGGCTTCAATACCTTCTTTTCTACCCGCAAACCCCATCCCTTCGGTTGTCGTAGCTTTGACATTGACTTGCGATACGTCACATTTTAAATCACTCGCAATACAATCAGACATGCTCGGTAAATGGGCGGCTAATTTTGGCGCTTGAGCAATAATACTGATGTCAATATTACCTAACTCGAAACCAGCCTCTTCGACGAGTTTAAACACGTGCCTTAATAGCAATCGACTGTCTACGTTTTCGTATTCATCGCTGGTGTCTGGAAAATGTTGACCTATATCGCCGCGGCCAATAGCGCCCAATAGAGCATCGCATAAGGCGTGCAACACCACATCACCATCCGAATGTGCTAGCAGGCCAAATTCATAAGGGACGCTGACACCACCTAGT
>JBDOOJ010000087.1:0-35544 GCA_039830885.1 Cycloclasticus sp. | reverse complement strand
AAAACGTGGATCTTAAGAAAAATTCTTAACCCGATGGACGAAATGGGCGCGATTGAATTCTTATTAGAACGCTTTAAGAAAACTAAAACGAATAGCGAGTTCTTTGATTCGATGAAACGCTAAGTACGCCGCTTTAAAAATAAAAAAAGAGCTTCAATTGAAGCTCTTTTTTTGTGGTGTCTGCAGAGATTTATTTGCTTTGTTCGCGGCTAATAGCGCGATGGCCAATGTCTGTGCGGAAATAAACCTTGTCCCATTCAATGGAGCCAACCGCTTCGTATGCTTTTATCTGAGCATCTTCAACGCTGTCGCCAAGGGCGCAAGCACATAAAACACGGCCGCCGTTGGTAACAATTTGGCCATCTTCAATTTTAGTGCCGGCATGAAAGGTTTTACTGTCAGCCGTTTCATTAGGAATGCCGTTAATGACATCACCTTTGTTGTAGTCAAACGGGTAACCGCCAGCCGCTAACACAACACCGACGGATGTGCGTGGGTCCCACTGCGCCGAAATACTGTCCAGTTTGTTATCGAGTGCAGCATTACATAAGTCAGTTAAATCACTGTTTAAACGCATCATGATGGGTTGGGTTTCTGGGTCGCCAAAACGGCAGTTGTATTCAAGCACTTTAGGTGTGCCTTGAGCATCAATCATCACGCCAGCGTACAGAAAGCCGGTGTAAGGAATGCCATCTTTAATCATGCCATCTAAGGTTGGCTGAATAATGGTATCCATGATAGTTTGGTGCATCTGCGGTGTCACAACCGGTGCTGGGGAGTACGCGCCCATGCCGCCAGTATTCGGCCCGGTATCACCATTATCACGTGCTTTATGGTCTTGCGATGAGGCCATGGCTAAGGCTTGGTTGCCGTTAGCAATGACGATAAAACTGGCTTCTTCGCCAAGCAAAAATTCTTCAACCACCACGCGGTGGCCAGCTTCGCCAAATGCATTATCCGCCAACATATCAGTTACCGCCTCGATAGCTTGCTGCTCTGTTTCAGCTAGGATAACGCCTTTGCCAGCGGCTAAGCCATCGGCTTTCACAACAATCGGCGCACCCATTGAACGGATGTAATCACAAGCAGGTTTAACCTCGGTAAAACTTTGGTATGCAGCGGTCGGGATGTTGTGGCGTGCTAAAAAGTCTTTGCAGTATGTTTTAGAACCTTCAAGTTGAGCGGCTAATTGAGTGGGGCCAAAGCAGCGTAAACCATTGGCGGAGAATGTATCAACAATGCCAGCAACTAACGGTGCTTCAGGACCAATAATGGTCAGTTCGATGGATTCTTTTTTGGCAAAAGCCAATAATCCATCAATGTCTTCGGCGTTTATGGCAATGTTTTCGATGCCGGGTTCTTGAGCGGTACCGGCATTACCGGGTGCAACATAAACAATGTTAACATTTTTAGACTGCTTAACTTTCCATGCAAGCGCGTGTTCACGCCCACCGCCACCTACGATTAGTACGTTCATTGATCTGTCCTTTGTTTAGTGTCTAAAGTGACGCATGCCAGTGAAGACCATGGCGATGCCGTGTTCATCAGCTGCTTGAATCACTTCATCGTCACGCATGGAACCGCCCGGTTGAATCACCGCGACAATGCCCGCTTCGGCTGCGTTATCAAGCCCGTCTCTGAATGGGAAGAATGCATCCGATGCCATCACAGAACCTGCGACATCAAGGCCTGCATGCTCGGCTTTAATACCAGCAATACGTGCAGAGTTGATGCGGCTCATTTGGCCAGCGCCAACACCAATGGTCATATTGTTTTTGCCGTAAATAATGGCGTTTGATTTAACAAATTTAGCTACATTCCAGGTAAACAATAAATCACGCATCTCTTGATCAGTTGGCTGGCGTTTGGTCACCACGGTTAAATGGGCGTACAGCTCGTTGTCAACGCTTTGAACCAATATGCCGCCATTAACGCGCTTAAAGTCTTGGCGCGTGGCGCTGTTTGTTGTCCATTGGCCACTGTCGAGTAAGCGAAGGTTTTTCTTGCTGGCAATGACGGCAAGTGCATCGTCATGGATGCCCGGTGCGATAATCACTTCTACAAACTGGCGCTCAGTGATGGCTTTAGCTGTTTCAATATCTAACGGACGGTTAAACGCAATGATGCCACCAAAGGCAGACTCTGGGTCAGTTTGATAAGCGCGGTTATAGGCTTCAAGAATATTATCCCCTAATGCTACGCCGCATGGATTTGCGTGTTTAACAATCACGCAGGCTGCGTCGTCGCTAAATTGTTTAACGCACTCTAGCGCAGCATCGGTATCGGCGATGTTGTTGTATGACAGTTCTTTGCCTTGTAATTGCGTGGCTGTAGCAATGCAACCTACTGTGGCGTTTTCTTCGGTAAAGAAAGCGGCTTTTTGGTGCGGGTTCTCGCCGTAGCGCATAATTTGTTTTTGTTTGAATTGTAAGTTAATGGTGAGAGAAAAATCGGCTCTCTCACCGTTTTCTTGAATGCTACCCAGATAGTTGGCAATGGCGCCATCGTATTGGGCGGTGTGTTCAAATGTTTTAACGGCAAAATCAAAGCGGCTTGCGTCGTCCATGCCGCCAGTTGTTCTAATACTGTCGATGGTTTTTTGATAATCACTCGGGTCAACGATGATGGTCACGTCTTTATGGTTTTTTGCCGCAGCACGAATCATCGTTGGGCCGCCAATGTCGATATTTTCAATCGCTGTTGCTAGGTCGCAATCAGGGTTGGCAATCGTTTGTTGGAATGGGTAAAGGTTAACCACAACGAGATCGATAGGTTTAATGTCGTTGCTTTTCATCACCGCTTGGTCAATATCTCGCCGGCCTAAAATGCCACCGTGTACCTTTGGGTGTAAGGTTTTTACACGGCCGTCCATCATTTCTGGGAAGCCAGTGTAGTCACTGATTTCAATAACAGGAATATTGTTGTCTTGTAGTAACTTAGCTGTGCCGCCAGTTGAAATAATTTCAACGTTTAGCTCGCTTAGTTGTTGGCAAAATTCAATGATGCCAGTTTTATCGGAAACGCTGATGAGTGCGCGAGAGATTGTGTTGCTCATGGTGTGACCTGTTTTGGTGTGAATAGGCGTTATGCAGCCTAGAAAACAGGATATTTTATAGAAAATTGTATTTTTTTGCTGAGCTTTTTGAACCAAAATTTAACGCAATTAGAGGTCTAATTCGTAAGCAGTTAATTTTTTTCTAAGCGTGCCACGGCTCAACCCTAGCATCTTAGCTGCTTTGGATTGGTTGGAGTTTGTGTGGTTTAACACGGCCTCAAGTAAGGGTTTTTCTACTTCACTGATGACCATCGCGTGCAGATTAACAACTTCTTGCCCATCCAGTTGCGCGAAATAGCTTTCTAATGCCTTAGCCACTTGTTGGCATAAAGGGTGGTTTGGCTTATCCAAACTCATGCTGCACGGTGTACGTTGTCAATGTAGGCATCAAAGATTCTATCCATAAAATTAAGTTGTTGTTCGGGCTCTTGAAGTGAGAAGCTTTCTTTAACGAGCGGTAATAACGATACATCCAAGTGCTTAAAGTACCAAGCAATGTGCTTTCTTGCAATCCTAACACCCATAATGTCACCATAAAATTCATGTAATTGAATAATATGGCGTGTGATGATGGCTTTTATTTCTTCAATTCTAGGCGGGGCTAACGTGCGTCCGGTTTTTAGGAAATGATCAATTTCTCTGAAAATCCATGGCCGTCCCTGAGCGCCTCGGCCAATTAACAGCCCATCGGCGCCGGTATGGTCGAGTACTTCTTGTGCTCTTTGTGGGGTGCTAATATCGCCATTGGCGAAGACGGGAATGCTGATGGATTGCTTAACCAATTTGATGGTGTCAAATTCTGCATTGCCATTGTATTTACACTCGCGTGTGCGGCCATGAATAGCCAGTGCCTGTATGCCAGATTGTTCAGCGATTTTAGCAATGGTAGGAGCATTTTTATTGAGAGGGTCCCAGCCGGTTCTAATCTTAAGGGTGACGGGTATATCAACGGCACACACGACAGCGTCCAAAATTTGTTTGACTAGCGGTTCATCACGGAGCAGGGCCGAACCGGCAGCAACATTACACACTTTTTTTGCCGGGCAACCCATATTGATATCAATGATTTGCGCACCATTAGATTGATTGAATTGAGCTGCTTCGGCCATTTGCTGTGGGTTTGTGCCGACGATTTGAACGGAGCGTGGTTCGTCTTCACCGGTGTGATCTAATTTTAATAAAGTTCGCCGATGGTTACGTAGAGCTGGGTTTGATGCCGTCATTTCAGATACCGCTAAGCCAGCGCCTAGTTCTCGGCAGAGCTGTCGAAAAGGGCGGTCGGTAATGCCTGCCATTGGAGACAAGATTAAATTATTGCTTAAGGTGTACGGGCCGATTTTCATAACGATGAGCAGTTTAACCTGTTCACTTTATGAGTGCCTACTTTTGATAGAAAAGCGCTGTTGATGCGGCTTTAATGACTAAACGATATTTCGAAACCAGCCGCATCTTCATGCGGTTTTTGGAAGGTTAAAGTAATTTTTTTAAGCGCTAATGCTGCAAAGAAATCATTGGTTTCATTCTCAGCAAGGTAATCATACTTAGTGAAAGCGCCCTGAGCGACAGCTTCACCTAGGTTGGAGGTCAATACTACATTGATGGTTGGGTAGGCTTGCTCGGCCAATGCATTATTTTTAATGGTTAATTGAAGTAATAGCACTTGGCCTGTCTGCGCGCTAAGGTTTAGCTGGCGTTCAATAATTTGGATGTCATCAAGGTTGCTGTAAGGTGGAATCTGTAAGCCGAAGGCGCTATTTAGGCGTTTAAATGCGGGTTGAAAGCTCACGTTTTGCGTTATAGAGCTAGCTTGATTATAGATAAGCTGGCCGAAAAAAAGAACAGCTAACAAAAATGACATAGAGCCGAGATGCCGATAATGACGGACGGGTATTTTTGTTGTTTCCCAAATGGCGGCGTTAGGAATAGTGTTACTTGAAGTTGCTTCAGACTGAGTAGATTGTTTGTCTTCTTCTCCAGAGAGTTCCGTTGTGATTAGTTTGTTTTCGTTGGCATTAAAAACGTCATTGCAATGGCCGCAACGAATCAAGCCGTCTTTAAGTTCAAGTTGTTTGTCGGTGATTTGTAAGCTGGTTAAACAAGCGGGGCACTGTGTGTAATGCATCGCTTAACCCTGTTTTGTAGCGTGCAGGCATGTCCAGCCATCTTTAATAACGGGCGAATCAAACAAAAAGTGTGGTCGATACGCATGCATCACTTGATCTGCCTGTTCGCTTAGAATGCCGGATAGTAGTAAATGCCCGTTTGTTTGAACTAAAGAGGATATCTCATCCGCCAGGGTGATCAGCGGTTCGGCAAGAATATTAGCGATAACGATGGTTTGCGCATCGCGTGGGTAATGTTTTGCATCGTAGACTTGAATCTTATCGAGTACGTTATTCTGTGCGGCATTGTTGTTAGTAGCGGTTAGCGCTTGGGGGTCAATGTCAATACCAATGGCGTGTTTGGCGCCCAACAAAAGCGCAGCAATGGCAAGGATGCCAGAGCCGCAACCAAAGTCGATAACATTGCAGTCGTCGAGCGTATTATTGGCTAACCACTCAAGGCATAAAGCAGTGGTAGGGTGTGTCCCCGTGCCAAAGGCAAGCCCTGGGTCAAGTCTTAATATTGTGGCGTTAGCGTCCGGTGTCTCGTGCTCAGTGGAGCAAACCCAAAAATTATCGCCAAATTTAATGGGGTGGAAATTCTCGAGCCAGACTCGTTCCCAAACCTGGTCTTCGAGCCGCTCAATGGTGAGTTGCCAGTCGTTCGCAGAATTAAGGTGCTGATTAAAGTATTGTTCAACTTGGCTAAGGTCGCGTTGTTCTTCAAATAAACCGGTGACGAGTACTTGTTGCCATAAAGGCGTGGTTTCAAGGGGCGGTTCGTAAATAGGTTGGTCAGCACCATCCGTCATGGTGACGGACAGTGAGCCTAAGTTCTCAATGAGCGTTTCAACGTGAAGAGCAAGTTCTTTGCTTGTTGCAATGGTCAATTGTTGCCAAGGCATGGGTGTTACATTCCAAGCTTCTTTTCTAGGTAATGAATATTGTAGATGCCGGATTCAAAATCCTTGTCAACAACGATGTCTCTTAATAAAGGAATGTTGTTGTGGATACCGTCAATGACCATCTCGCTGAGCGCAGTTTTTGTCCGTGCTAACGCCGACTCACGTGAACTGCCAGAGGCAATTAATTTGCCAATCATTGAATCGTAATACTGGGGTACTGTGTAACCGTTGTATATATGTGTGTCGACACGAATGCCTGGGCCACCCGGTATGTGCAATTGGGTAATCTTACCCGGTGACGGTATAAATGTTTCCGAATGTTCAGCATTTAAACGGCATTCAATCGCATGGCCGGTGATTTTAATGTCTTCTTGTTTGTAGCTAAGCGGCAAACCAGCGGCAATTTTAAGCTGCTCAGCCACGATGTCTACGCCCGTTACAATTTCAGTAATGGGGTGTTCAACTTGCACACGGGTGTTCATTTCAATGAAATAGAACTCATCGTTTTCATATAAGAATTCAAACGTTCCAGCACCGTGGTAGCCAATGTCTGCGCAGGCTTTAGCGCAGCGTGTGCCGATTTCGTGGCGAACTTCTTCAGTAATGCCAATCGCCGGTGCTTCTTCAATCACTTTTTGGTGTTTACGTTGGGTAGAGCAGTCACGTTCACCCAGATGAATGGCGTTGCCGTGTTTGTCAGCGAGTACTTGGAATTCGATATGACGGGGTGTCTCAAGGAATTTTTCCATGTACACCATGTCGTTACCGAAGAAACTGTTGGCCTCGGTTTTAGTCAGCGCTATAGCATTTAATAAAGCGGCTTCTGTATGCACAACGCGCATGCCGCGTCCACCACCGCCACCAGCGGCTTTAATAATGATGGGGTAGCCAATGTTGCGAGCAACTTTGATGTTGCGCTCTTTGTCATCGTCAAGCGGCCCATCTGAGCCAGGTACGCAAGGCACGCCAGCTTTAATCATCGCTTCAATCGCGGATACCTTATCACCCATTAAGCGAATAGTTTCTGAGCGGGGGCCAATGAAGGTAAAGCCGCTTTTTTCTACGCGTTCAGCGAAGTCAGCGCTTTCTGATAAGAAGCCGTAACCCGGGTGAATAGCTTCCGAATCAGTTATTTCCGCAGCACTGATGATGGCTGGAATGTTGAGGTAGCTATCTGTCGAAGACGGGCCGCCAATACACACAGATTCATCGGCTAAGCGAACGTGTTTTAAATTTCTGTCAGCTGTGGAATGTACAGCAACAGTTTGAATACCAAGTTCGCGGCAAGCACGCAAAATGCGCAGTGCTATTTCGCCACGGTTAGCAATAAGAATTTTACCGAACATATGTCTCTCGTCGATGCGTTAAAAGGAAGAAATGATTAATCAATAATAAATAATGGCTGGTCAAATTCAACCGCGTGGCCGTTCTCAGCCATGATTGATTTAATGGTGCCTGATTTATCAGCCTCAATTTGATTAAGAATTTTCATTGCTTCGATAATGCATAGCGTGTCGCCTTGCTGAACAGGTTGGCCAATGGTGACAAACGCAGGTGCATCAGGTGATGGAGAGTTATAGAACGTTCCAACCATTGGTGAGGTGACAACGTGGCCAGATAGCTCTTCAATGTCGCTACTGGTGTCTGCAGCCGGTGCTGATGTTGCTATAGCAACTGTTGGCGCTGCTGGTGCAACCGCTACGGGCTGGGTTGAAGAGTATCGATTGATGCGCACAGACTCTTCACCTTCGTGAATTTCTATTTCTGCAATGTCTGATTCTTGAATCAGCTCGATGAGTTTTTTTACTTTTCTAATATCCATAATTAACCTCTCGGTGTGTTTTCTATTAAGGGAAGCGCAGCAAGTAGTGCTAGCTCGTAACTTTTTGGCCCAAAGCCACAGATAACGCCTTTTGCGATATCTGAAAAATAAGAATGTTGGCGGAATGATTCTCGCGCATGAACGTTTGATAAATGCAGCTCAATAAACGGTGTGTCACTGGCTAGCATCGCATCGCGCAAAGCGACGCTGGTATGGGTAAATGCCGCGGGGTTCAATAAAATAACCGCAACGCCATTTTGTTTGCTTTGTTGCACGGTGTCCACTAAATCATGCTCGGCATTACTTTGATAAAAAAGCAATTCGTGTCCGTGTTGTTCAGCGAGTTGAGTTAAGTTACTTTCAATGTCAGCCAATGTTTGTGAGCCGTAAATCCCAGGCTCGCGTGTGCCAAGCATGTTGAGGTTAGGGCCATTGATAACTGAAATGATTGCCATGTTGCATTAACTCAATAAAGTGAGAGCTTTAGGTGCAAGTTCTCAATGTAAAATAAATTGTCTTATGCAATTTCAATTTGCAATGGGGGGATTTTGACAAAGCACAGGCGAAAAGTCTAGATAAATTGCAAATTCGTGAAAGATAAAGACAAATATCGACAAGTTAGGCGGAGTTAGTCTTTTGATAGCTGAGTGATGTCAAGTATTTTCATGGGGCTAAGTAACCCTACGTGGCGAAAAATGATCTCTTTTTGAGGGTTTATGATCACTGAATAGGGTAAGGCGCCAATCGTATTGCCATATTGTACTGCTAAATCAATGCCTTGCATTTCGGCGATGAGGTTAGGGTAATTTATACCCATTTCCATCGCAAACGTATCGACGGACACGGCGTTATCAACGGCGACGCCTATAAACTGTAAATTCGAATTGCCGTATTCATTTTGAAGGGCAATAAACTCAGGTATTTCTTTACGGCAGGGCGTGCACCAAGTGGCCCAGAAATTGAGCACGATGAACTTGCCGCCCCATTCTTTGATGTTGCGAACCTTGCCTTGTAGGTCGGGCAAAGAAAACTCAGGGCGTAGCGAATAGCCGCTAACAGGTGAGTCCTCATACTTGGGTTGTAGGGTCTCGCCAATGCCAATAAAAGAAGTAGCCAGAAGAATCGATACCGCAAGAAAACCAACAATCAGTAGGTGATTTTTTTTCATTTAATTAAAGGTGTTAATTTGTTTTAGAAAATCAGCAGACTTCATGTAGCCAATGACGCGCCGCTGGGTTAACTCCTGTGACTGATGGTTGAAGAACAAGATCGCTGGCGGGCCAATCAGTGAAAAAGCGTTGAGCAAGGCTCTATCGTCATCATCGTTTTTTGTTACATCGGCTTGTAGCAATACAACACCCTTTAATGCTTGCTGAACAGCTGGATCGGTAAAGGTATAGGCTTCCATTTCTTTGCAGGAAACGCACCAGTCAGCATAAAAATCTAACATGACAAATTGTTTTTTCTGTTTAGCAGATACTAAAACGGCGTTTAACTCGCTAATGCTTTTAATGGTTTGAAACGTTAGGCCGTGTTGTTGAGCCTGGCCTTGTTGTGCAAGGCTGAAGTTGGCCAGGGGTTTTAGAGGATTACTGCCACCCGATGCGGCGCCTAACATTAAAATAATACCGTAGATTAAGAAAATAGCGCCAAGCCCTTTCGAAAGTTTTTGCCAGCCAGTAGCGTTGTCGCTTAAGCGGTCTATCGCGTTAAGGTAAATGGCGCAAATAATAAGTAAGCCAGCCCATAGGCCGAGTACAACAGCAGACGGTAAAATACGTTCCATCAGCCAAATAGCAACGGCTATGAATAAAACACCAAAGAAGTACTTGATGGGCTCCATCCAATGGCCGGCTTTTGGTAATAGTTTACCTGCGGACATGCCAATAATGATTAACGGAATGCCCATACCTAAGCCCAGTGAGAACAAAGCAAACCCACCTAAAACGGCGTCACCCGTTTGACCGATATAGATCAATACGCCCGCCAACGGCGCGGCAACGCAAGGGCCTACAATTAACGTCGACAGTACGCCCATGATGGCGCTTCCCCATAAAGAGCCGTGCTTTTGATGCCGAGAGATACTTGATAATTTACTTTGAATGGAGGCGGGCAGTTGCAAGTCATATAAACCAAACATGGACAACGCCAGTAAAACAAAAACGGCGCTAAAGGCACTTAGTATCCAAGGGTTCTGAAAGGTTGCTTGTAAATTACTGCCGAATAATCCAGCGAGTATGCCAAAGGCAGCATAGGTGAGAGCAGAAGCAACGACATAGCTAAGCGATAAATAAAATGCTTTACGCGTTGTTAAGTCTTTTCCGTGGCCAATGATAATGCCTGACAAGATGGGGATCATCGGGAAAACACAGGGTGTTAACGACAACAAAAGGCCAAAACCTAAGAATGTTAAACAGGTTAGCCAAATAGTATTGCTTATCAACGCGGTGGCAATTTGCCCTTGTTCAGACAGCTGTAATTGTTGAGTGGGTGAAGAATTATTAACGCTAGAGGTTGTTGAGGGTTGCAATGAAAGGTTCACCACCTTGTTAATCGGTGGGTAGCAGACGCCAATATCGGCGCAACCCTGAAAATCCACACTCAACGTTATATCAGTAGGGTTTGAGATTGGCGAAACCAATCGTTGTGTGAGTGTTATGTCGCCGTAATAAACAGTGGTGCTCCCATATATTTCATCTGTTTTTTGTTTACCTGATGGCAAAGTAATAGGTTGCAGCTGAACAGTATCAGGCGAAATCAGTGTGACGTTTATTTTTTCTTGGTAAAGGTAATAGCCATCGGCAATACGCCAGTTCAATGTAATTTGTTGCTTATCATTGACATCGGCGTAGAAACTAAACGCTTGGTCGGGTTCAAGTAATTCGTCAGACGAAATATTGTTCGAGCTGCTGAATAGCTCACTTAGTGCGTCAAGAGGGTTGCTTAGAGACGTATTTGTGTCGACAGCGCTGCTGCTTGTTGCGGCCATCACAGTGCAGATGAGGATTAAAAGGGAGCTTAGTAAAGGGTTGCGCATGGGTTAAAGTTGTTTGGTTACATTGTTAGCAATAAAGACAAGCGTCATGGTACTTAGTTCATCCCATCATTATAGCGTGCTGTATGAGCTCAAGAATGCTCATTTTGTTCTACGTATCAAAAGACCTTATTGGTGTGGACATTCTTTCTGAGTAAATCAGTGACGTGCTTTTTACAAAAGAGTTCTTCATGTGTAAGCTGTTTGTATGAATCCATTTTCAACTTTTTTGCTGTTGCTGATTACGGTGCCTGTGGTGGAAATTTATTTTCTTATTCAGGTGGGCAGTGCCATTGGTGCGTTTTCGACGGTATTGCTGATTATTTCCACAGCGGTGCTGGGCGCCTACTTATTTAGATTGCAGGGCATGTCAACGTTTCAACGGATACAGGCGAGTTTGTCTCGCGGTGAAATTCCTGCTTTAGAAATGATTGAAGGCGCGATGCTATTGGTCAGTGGCGCGTTGCTATTGACGCCCGGGTTTGTCACAGATATCGTTGGCTTTGTTTGTCTTGTGCCCTCATTGAGGCAAAAATTCGCCCTGTCTGTTTTAGAAAGCCAATTTATTAATCAAGCGTCTTTTCGTGGTGGCCCTACAGGACAAGGCACGCATAACGATGCGTCGAGTGGCGATATAATCGAAGGTGAATTTAAGCGTGAAGAAGATGAGCCCGAGAAATTAAATAAAGACGACTAATTTACAGTACGACCTCAAAGCCTTCAAAATTCGGATGCCCTAAGTACAAGCCTTTGGTTTGCCCCGCTTGGGCGTGAACTTGCTTAAACGCATCGGAATGCGTCCAGGCGTCAAAAGCGGCTTTATCTTCCCAAACAGTGTGCGAAGCAAATAAGGTGTGGTCATCTAGTGCTGGCCCGCGCAGCAAGTTGAATGTGTTAAAACCGGGCACGTCGCTTAATCGAGACTCACGTTTGCGCCAAACGTCTTCAAAGTCGCTCTCTTTACCCAAGGTTACTTTAAAACGGTTCATGGCGATAAACATACAAATTCCTTATTTGAATAATGGGTTTTTGACCTTCAGCGGATGCAGTGCATAAATTCCGTATAAAGGCCCAATCGCCATTAATGATACGGCAATTGCTAGGCTGAAGCTCGTCATTAAAAATTCGAATACGTGCAGGCTAACGATGGTTAGCGAAAAGCCGATACAGATAACCAATGTGACCGCTGATCCGACTATCTCAGGTGGTGCGGTTCTGGCGTTTAGGGTGGAAAACTGCGGCGAGTCTCCCGCCACGGTAATACCCCAAATACAGAGATATAAAAGAAATAGTTCGGTGGGCGCGGACAGCATCAAAGGGAAAGCCAAGCAGCAGATGCACGAGGTGGCTAGTTGATAGAAAGCAACGGGGGCGCTTCCGCGTTTTAACGATAGCAAACCACCGGCTGAACAACCGATACTGCCCGATGCAATGATGGCGAAGCTCCATAAAGCGACGTTTAGGTCGGCGCCTGTTTGGCTGTTGTATGCGGATAGAATAATGGGTAGAAATGCCCAGAATGTATACAGTTCCCACATGTGGCCGAAGTAACCAGAAGAGGAGGCTTTGAAATCTTTCGATTTAAAAATATTAAGCAAGCGACGCCCTTCATGATGGGGTGTGCGTTGTGGGTTGGACGTCTCGGGTATAACAAACCCAACCAACAAGCCGCCAATAAGCGCTAATGCGGAAGACGTGATAACAATGGTCTGCCAGTCGAACGCAACGTCGAGGCCATTTAATAGGTGGGGAAATGCCGTACCGATGACTAAGGCGGCTAAGAAGTGCCCTAAGGCGCTGCCTAAGTCTTTTCCGCACCATAACGCGGCTATTTTTATACCAACGGGGTAGATGCCCGCTAAGAAAAACCCCGTTAAACAACGAGAAATAATTAAGGTGCTGATATCGAGCGGTGCGATAACAATAAGACAGTTGAAAAAGCTGCCTAATACGCTTGATAGCAGAAAAACACGCCCGGCAGGAAAACGGTCGGCAATATTGAATGCAGAGAAAAACAGCGTGCCAATAATAAAGCCCAATTGCACGGCGGAGGTGATATCAGACACGTCAAAGTCAGCGTCGGGGATTACAATCAACAAGTCTTTTAATATGGCGTTGCCAGAAAACCACAGCGATGAACCACAAAAAGCCGAAAAAATAAGAATCGATAAAACAGGCGTTTTACTCATGAGGCGCTTTATTGAATACCTGCTTGCCAGATATCATCTAACGCTTTACGTGCCGAAGGCTTCTCTTTTTCTTGCAACGCGCTGGGCAGTGATTCAACGGTGTCGACTTCACCCAAGGCAAAGCCGCAAATAATGTCGTGGTCGTCAGCTGAAATATTGAGTGTTTTATATACATTGGCATAATCAATGCCGCCAATGCCGTGCGTGTGTAAACCGTTCAAGTTGGCTTGTAAGGTAAGGCTCATCCAAGCAGCTCCACAATCAAACTTTGCTTTGTTATTGTCGGTGCCGTTATGGGCAAAGGTTTTTTTAGCAAAAATAAAACCGATTAACCCTGCGTTCTTTGCCCAAACTTGGTTGGACTCGTTGAGTAAGCTAAGGAATATATCGAAGTCTTTTTCATTAGATGAGGTAACAAACAACCAAGGTTGCGCGTTAAAGCAGGAAGGTGCCCAGCGTGCAGCATCAAAAATAGTGCTGATCGTTTGCGATGAGATAGTTGTCTTTTTAAAGGCGCGAGGCGACCAGCGTTGATGAAACAGTTCGTTAACTTCGGGTAGTGGGTTACGGTTACTAAAATTGGTATGGCTCATATTGTTATCTCTAGTGGGACGTATTTAATAGGTTATGTGCGCTCTTTATATATAGCAAGAAAGTTTTTTAGAATAAATATTGCGTCGCAATAAAAGCTGTGTATAATGCGCTGCAACAAAACAATAAATTAACTTAATTAAATAAAAGGATATGACATGTTAAACAACTTAGAATTATTATTGGCTCCTGCTAAAAAATTAGCTGAATTACAAACAGTACAAATCGAAAAAGCAATTGCTACACAACAAGCTGCTGCTAAAGAATATGTTGCTTTAACAGAAGCACGTATTAAAGCTGCTACTGAAATTAAAGACATTGCTGGTTTAAACGCGTTCGTTAAAGAACAAGTAGAACTAGCTAAAAGCGGTTTCGAAAAAGTACAAGCTGACAGCAAAGTATTAGTAGAAGATGCTAAAGCTTACAACCAAGAAGTGATTAAACTTGTTCAAGAAAGCTCTGCAGCTGCTACTAAAGAAGTAAAAGCAACAGTAAAAAAAGTAACTAAAAAAGCTGCTTAATTTTACGTTAGCAATTTTGAAAAAAGCCGCTACCTTTTGGTAGCGGCTTTTTTTTGTCGATTTTTTATGACCGGTTTTAAGTAAGGTGGTGAATCTTTGGGTTTTTAGTTTTTAAACGTTCTTTAAACTCATTGATGTTATGAGTGGTTCTCTCGTCTTTTGGAATGGTGATGTTTATGTCGGCGATGATATGTGTTGGCGATTCGGATAAAAATAACACCCGGTCAGCCAGTTCTATCGCTTCATTTAAATCATGCGTTACAAATAAAACACTTCTTGGTTCAATGGCCCATAAGTCGAGCAATAATGCACGCGCTTTACGAGCAGTGGGTTGATCAAGTGAGACGAAGGGCTCGTCCATCAGTAATATGTCGCTTCGTACACAAAAAGCGCGGGCCAGTGCAACGCGGCGCTGCATACCTAAAGATAAGTGATGTGGGTAGCTGTTTAAATTGTCTTTCAAGCCAAGGCTGTTTAATAGGTCTTCAATTTTAGCCAGTGAGACATCTTCATGTTCATTTGCTAGTTGGATGTTCTCGAGAACCGTGCGCCAAGGTAGTAATCGTGGGGTTTGGAAAACATAGGAGGCTTTTATGCTGTTGTTCGCATGGTTAAATTTTATTGAGCCAGAAAATTGTTCGTCAAGTCCTGCAATGATGTTAAGCAGGGTTGTTTTGCCGCAACCAGATGGCCCAACAATGCAAATGAACTCGTTATTTTCAATGTCAAAATGTAAATTTTCAATGGCAGTGAAGGCGGCCTTGCCAGTTATTTCGGGGAAGCTTTTATTGTTAATCTCGATGCTAAGTTTGTTCATGATGCTTATTTCCAGCGTTGAGATTTTTTGTCTAAAGGTTTTAGAATGGTCATTTCAATGAGTTGAATAACCACAATAAACGAAACGGTGTAAGCTAAAATACTGGTGATATCAAACAGTTGGAAAAACAGGTGGATTTGATAACCCATGCCATCGCTTCTTCCTAGCATTTCTACCACCAATACAATTTTCCAAATTAACGCCAAGCCAGTTCTTGCAGACGCCATGATGTAAGGGTATAGCTGCGGCATGATAACGTGAGTCAATGTCTTTAATCGTCCAAAACGGTAGGCTTTTGCCATTTGAATGAGTTCTTCATCTAAGTTTCTAGCGCCTTCACGAATGGTCACGATGACATTGGGTAGCTTATTGATAACCACGGCAAAAATGGCGGCTGTTTCAATGAGCCCGAACCAGATGTAACACAAAATAATGGTCACTAGCGCGGGTACATTTAGCAAAATAATCAGCCAGCTGTCAAAAAAAGCATTGGTTTTTTGTTGGCGCCCCAGCATAAGGCCAATAGCGACGCCTAAAAACATCGCGAGAAAGAAGCTAATGGCGAGTCGGTAAAGGGTGATGCCAAGGTGCTGAAGTAACTCGCCGCTTTGGATGGAGCTGCTTAGGTTGTTGAGAACCTCAAAAGGTGTAGGTAATACAGGCGATGCGACTATTAAAGCGATGATTTGCCAGATGAGTAGCAACAAACTAAGCGACAGCGTTGAATTTAAAAATGAAGAGCGAGGCATGTTGTAATACAAAAAGGCAGTTAGTTAATGAGGTGTGTTCCAAAACAACCGAGTATCCAATTGTTTAACACTGCCAATCAGTTTAGCACCCCCGGTGGTGGCTAAAATACTATAAATTTCTTGAATGGCGATTTTGTCATCTTCAGTAAATTGCGTGACGCGACCTGCACAATAGTCGTGGCGAAGTAGGTCTTGTGTCGTGGTATCGTCCGTTCTGGTAAGCGGAAGTATAGCGTTCCAATGTGAATCAGATGTGCATAAAAGAAGCGCGGCTTGTTGGCTGGCTTTTAGGAAGCTGTTTAAAGCACGTGCGTTTTTATTGCCCCACTCTTCTCTAAATACATAACCCAAGATAGGGACGGTGCTATTTATGCCCAGTTTATGGATTGAATCATGGGTTGTTAACAGTTGCGTGTAACCCTTGGCTTTAAGTCGAGCGCTGTAATGCCAAAAATTAATTAGCGCATTCAGTTCACCTTGCTGAATCAAGTTGTTAAGCAAAGGAGGCGCGCCAAAGACTTTTTCTACTTGCTTGTCTAAATCGATGCCTTCTTTAAGTGCAAGAGCTCGCAGTAATAGCCAGTTTTTGTCGAGAGCACCACCGGCAATACCAAGCTTTTTGCCAGCAAGGTCACGAATGCTACTGATATTTGAATGGGGGGGAACGATGAGAGAACCCGCGGAACTGGAGTAGGGCGCAAATAAATAATCAGACGAATTGCCTCGTTGCCGTGCAACCCAAGTCCAGTCAGAAACGATAATATCTGCCGCATTCGCTTGTAGAGCAATTTTGCTGGCTTGGGTGCTGGCGAGCTGTTGTACGGCGAGCTCAAAACCGTTTTTAATATCAAGTTTGTTAGTTTTGATGGTTTCAAGTGTCCAGTTGACCGTGCCGTACTTCAATACAGAGATTTTTATGGCGCTGTTGTTATCAACATCAGTGCAAGCCGATAAAATTAGGCAGGCGATAAATATCAGCGAAATAATTAACCGAGCGCGAGTTGAAAAAATATCAGATAAAATCATGGGCTTATCTTACACAAACTAATAGTGTTCGCGCCCTGGAAAATAAAATATAAATCACCGGACAAATTAAAACTGAAGACCTTTGGAAAGTAAACGTTGACCTGTAAATTTGAATTGAGTTAAGGTACTTATCTAAATAAGAAAAGTGCCGTAAGACGCTAATAGTAATAAGAATTATTACTTTTTAAGAATAGTTCTTAATAACTTGGTAAGCTTATGAATAAAAAAGTTTTTATATATCCGGAGATGTAAAAAAGAAGTATGAATGCCGTTTCACCCACATTAAGCACAAACAAACTGATTGATAAGTTTGGTCGTCAGGTTACCTATGTAAGGATATCTGTCACCGATCGTTGCGACTTCCGTTGCGTTTATTGCATGAGCGAAGAGATGGTGTTTTTACCCCGTGAGCAAATATTAACACTCGAAGAAATTAGCCGTTTATCACAAGCATTTGTAGAAATGGGCGTGACAAAAATCCGCATTACCGGTGGTGAGCCACTCGTTAGAAAAGATGTTGTCGGCATGTTGGCAGACGTGGCAAAGTTGGATGGCTTGGAAGAATTGGTGATTACCACTAATGGTTCACAACTCGTCAAGCTTGCTCAACCCTTAAAAGATGCAGGTGTTAAGCGCGTTAACATCAGCTTAGATAGTTTAGACGCAGAGAAATTTAAAAAAGTAACCCGGGTGGGTGACTTGGATGTTGTATTAAAAGGCATACAAGCCGCTAAAAAAGCGGGCTTTGAAAAAATTAAATTAAACGCGGTGATTCTTAAAAATAGAAATCACGACGAAGTGAATGACTTAGTTCAGTATGCGATGAACGAAGGCTTAGATATCAGCTTTATAGAAGAAATGCCATTGGGCGCGATTGATAGCCACTCGCGAGAAGAGGCTTATTATTCTAGCGATGAAATTAAGCGTGATATCGAAACGCAGTTTGAATTAGTGCCAAGCACTAAAAACACCGGTGGGCCTGCGCGTTACTACAGCGTCAATGGCTACGATAATTTAGTCGGTTTTATTTCGCCCCACAGTCATAATTTTTGCGATACCTGTAATAGGGTTCGCGTAACGGCTTCAGGTTTATTGTTGTTGTGTTTAGGTCAAGAACACTCGATGGACTTGAAACGTATATTAAGAGCAAATCCTACGGATTTGAATAAAGTAAAACAGGCTCTTATAGAGTCTATGGATATCAAGCCCGAAGGGCATAATTTTGATATTACTGAACAACCTGTTATCTTTCGTCATATGAGCGTGACAGGTGGCTAAGTTTTTTTGTTAACGTTTTAAAATTAAAAAATAGAACCCAGAGGAGGGTGTGTTATGCAAATGTCATTAGTAATTGATGCAAATAAGTGTACAGGTTGTTTGCAGTGTGAAATGGCTTGTTCTTACGAAGGTGAAGGTGTATTCAACCCAACTAAGTCAAGAATTAAAATTTTCCCATTCCATGAAGAAGGTATTTTCGTACCTTACACATGTACTCAATGTGATGAAGCTTGGTGTATGCATGCTTGTCCTGTAGAGGCTATTGTTTTAAACAAAACAACAGGCGCAAAAGAAATCGTTAACGATTTATGCGTAGGTTGTAAAGTTTGTACGATTGCTTGTCCATTTGGCACCGTTAACTACAACGCAGACAGCGGAAAAGTTATCAAATGTGACCTATGTGGCGGCGACCCAGAATGTGCAAAAGCATGTCCAACAGATGCAATTACATACCAAGATGCAAACTGGACGGGTTACGACAAAATGAAAGACTACGCTGCGAAAGCAATGCCAGCTAACTAAGTCTTTATCATCGTATAAAAACAAATAATTTGGAGATAGACTATGTCTTGGACAAAAAAAGTATTAAGAATTAACTTAACAGAAGGAACCTGTACACCAGAACCATTAAACATGGAATGGACAGAACAGTTTCTTGGTCAACGTGGTTTGGCCACAAAATACCTAACAGAAGAAGTTCCACCAACAACGGATCCTCTTTCACCTGAAAACACGATGTATATGATTACTGGTCCTTTAACAGGAACAATGGCATCGACAGCGGGTCGCTATTCAGTGGTCACTAAAAGCCCATTAACCGGCGCAGTAGCTTGTTCTAACTCTGGTGGTTTTTTCGGTAACGAAATGAAATGTGCTGGTTGGGATATGATTATCCTAGAAGGCAAATCACCAACACCTGTTTACATCAGCATTAACGATGATAAAGCTGAAATTTTACCAGCGGATGAAATCTGGGGTAAATCAGTATGGGAAGCAGATGAGTGGTTACATGCTAAACATCAAGACCCACAATTACGCTGTGCTGTTATTGGCGTATCGGGTGAAAAAGGCGTGCGTTATGCGGCGATTATCAATGACTTACATCGTGCGGCTGGCCGTTCGGGTGTTGGTACAGTTATGGGCTCTAAAAACGTTAAAGCGATTGCATTACGTGGCAGCAAAGGCGTAACCGTTAATGACCCTAAAGCTTTCTTTGAAGCAACAACAGCTGCTAAGAAAATTTTGGCAGAAAATGCAGTAACAGGCGAAGGTTTGCCAGCATTAGGTACCCAGGTGTTAATGAACGTTATTAACGAAATGGGTGCGCAACCAACTAATAACTACAAAGAAGTATCTTTTGCAGGTGCATCTAAAATTTCTGGTGAAGCCATGCTTGAACCACGCGATAGCGATGGCAAGCCTAACTTAACAAGAAATGCTGGTTGTTTTGCTTGTACAATTTCTTGTGGCCGTATTTCAACGATTAATCCAGAGCATTTCTCAATACAAAATAGAGACGACTTACATAAAAGTTACCATGCAAATTCAGGCGGCTTAGAGTATGAAGCTGCTTGGGCTTTAGGTAGTGATACCGGTATTGATGATCTTGATGCACTGACATACGCGCAATTTGTATGTAACGAGCAAGGTCTTGATCCAATTTCATTGGGCTCAACTATTGCTGCAGCAATGGAAATGTTTGAAGAAGGTTTTATTACCACAGAAGACACAGGCGGTATTGAGCTTAACTTCGGTAATGCTGAAGCGATGATCAAATGTACAGAGCTAGTGGCTAAAGGCGAAGGCTTCGGCTTAGAGCTTGGTCAAGGTTCAGCACGTTTTTGTGCAAAACACGGCCACCCTGAATTATCCATGACGGTTCGTGGTCAAGAATTTCCAGCCTATGACCCACGTGCCATTCAAGGCATGGGCTTAGGTTATGCAACGTCTAACCGTGGTGCATGTCACTTACGTGGTTACACAGTAGCGTCTGAAGTACTAGGTATCCCTATTAAAACGGATCCATTAGAAACTGAAGGCAAAGCAGGCTTACAAATTGCGTTCCAAAATGCAACAGCAGCGTTTGACTCAGCTGGTATTTGTATCTTTACATCGTTTGCTTGGTCGCTTGAAGATGTGGCTCCACAGTTGGATGCTGCAATCGAAGGTGATTGGACGCCTGAACGTTTAGGCGAAATTGGCGAACGTATCTGGAACTTAGAGCGTTTGTATAACGAGGCAGCAGGCGTAGGTGCTTCTGCTGATAAGTTGCCAGAAAGAATGATGAAATTACCTGCTAACACGGGCCCTGCTGAAGGTAAAGTGAGTGGTTTGGACACGATGTTACCTGAGTACTATGCAGAACGTGGTTGGTCTCCAGAAGGTGGTGTAACAGCAGAAACTAAGGCTCGTTTAGGTCTTTAATGTAACGCTGTTTCAATAAAAAGAATAAAAGGCGAATCACTTGATTCGCCTTTTTTCTTGAATTAAGATAATTATTAACAAATTAGTAGTCATGAAATAATGAGTAAAAAAATCACAGTAAAACTGTTTGCAAGTTTGATGAAACATTTGCCTGTTAACAGCACAAAGTCACATGGCTTTGATTATAAAATTGACGAAACAACCACGGTTGGTTTTTTAATTGATGACTTAAAGCTTCCGCGAGACGTCATTCATATCGTGTTGTTAAACGGTGTATATTTAGATGCCGAAACACGTGATGTAAAGGTGTTAACAGAAGGTGATATTCTGGGCTTTTGGCCACCAGTTGCAGGTGGTTAATGCGGCTTTTTAAAGAAAAAACGTTTGCCTTGGAAATGGGCTTTTCACGTAAAGAGTTTATTGCCTTGCTCGATAGTCAAGGTAAGCTGATTTATCAGCGTGAAGAAAACCTGATTACGTTCACATTGTCGGATCAACAGGCGACCGTTACATTAGGCGAAGAAGGTGTTAGATGTATCGCGTCTGCACGATTACCAAAACTTGATGTGAGTTTTGACTTTTCTAATATGGCCGATGAACAGCAGGCCGAATTTATGAAGGTTTTCCTACTGAAGTTCCACCGTGGTGGTGGCTAGTTAGTCCCGTATTGTTGGCGATACTTAACGATGGCGTCTAAAGATGCGGCATTACCTGATTTTTCTAAGTAAGAAATAATGTCTGCTAAACAAATAATAGATGCCACTTTAAAGCCATAACTTTTCTCTACGTCATCAATGGCTGATGTGTCGCCTAGTCCTTTTTCTTGACGATTTAATGAAATTAACACGCCAGCTGGTTTGGAGTTAGCTTGTCGAATAATCTCAACAGATTCACGTACCGACGTACCTGCGCTAATAACATCATCAATTATTAATGCTTTGCCGTTAAGCTCAGCGCCAACAAGCAATCCGCCTTCACCATGATCTTTTACTTCTTTGCGATTAAAGACATAGGGTATATCGACATTGGATAATTCTGACAAGGCAATGCCGACAGCACATACTAATGGAATGCCTTTGTATGCAGGGCCGTACAACATGTCGTACTCAATGCCAGAGTCATTTAAGGCGTGAGCATAGAACTGACCCAATTTACGTAAGCGTTCGCCGGTATTAAAGAGGCCAGTGTTGAAAAAATACGGGCTAATACGGCCAGATTTAAGGGTGAATTCGCCAAATTTTAAGACATCACATTCAAGTGCAAATTCAATAAACTGGTGCTGGTAGTCTTTCATAGTAAGAAGGTAAATTTGAAAACCGGTATTTTACACCCAAAGCAGTTAGTGGTTGCTAACGGAGTAAAAGAAATTAGCTAATACCAGCTTAGTCGCTATCAGTTTGTGCGGTAAGGTAAATGGCCTGACTTGCCTCATCAATGCTGATGTTTAATTCAATCGGGCGACAGCAGACACTACAATCTTCTATTGTTTGGTGGCTACCTTGGGTAGTATCCACGAAGGTGTCAATGTGTTCTCCGCAGTAAGGGCATTGGTAGGATTGTTCGTTAAGAAGGTGATTCATTCTGGTGGAAGAAAAAACTCCAAAGTGTTATTTAAGAAATTCCAGCCTTGTTCTGTGCAGGTATAGTTTGAGTTGTTAAGTTGTAATAAATCTTTGTCTAACAAGTTAGTTAGAATAGGCTGAATAACGGCAGCTACCAATCCTGTTTTGTTGCTGAACTGCTCAAGTGTAAAGCCAGCTTTTAAACGTAATGCATTCATCATATATTCAAAAGGCAGCTCGCTAGAAATAACTGTATTCTCTCCGCCAATGGCAGCGGCTGTTCCTGCATGGTTCATAAACTCACGCGGTTGCTTAAGCTTCCAAGAACGTGTTATTTGACCGCCGTTATCGGTTAATTTTCCGTGAGCACCCGCGCCAATACCAATGTAATCACCAAACTGCCAATAGTTAATATTGTGTTGTGATTGATGTTGTTGGGCTGCATAAGCTGATACTTCGTATTGTTCAAGTTGCGTAGCGATTTGTTGTTGGCAAGCGGTCTGCATGTCCCAAATAAGTTCGTCGTGTGGCAAAACAGGCGGGTATTTATGAAATAAGGTGTTTTTTTCAAGGGTTAATTGATAATGAGAAAGGTGGCCTGTTTTGTAGCTAAGAGCGGTGTTTACATCACTCACAGCTTGTTCAATAGTTTGTTCTGGTAGGCCAAACATTAAGTCTAAATTAATGCGTTCGAAGCCGGCATCTTGAGCCATTTTTATGGCTCGGTGGGCTTGTTGACTATCGTGTATTCGGCCTAACTTTGTTAAGTGTTTGTCGTTGAAGCTTTGTACACCAATAGAGAGTCGGTTAATGCCAATTTGGCGAAACGCTGCAAATTTATCAGCCTCAGCCGTACCGGGGTTAGCTTCTAATGTAACTTCTAACTCGCTGGCTACGTTGAGCTGTTGATTAACCGCAGACAAAACACGTTCAATGCTGCTAGCAGAAAACAAACTAGGCGTGCCGCCACCGATAAAAATACTTTTAAGGGTTCGGTTTTTAACCTTCGGTGATTCGGTGCTTAAATCTCTAATGAGAGCGTTAACATAAGCATCTTCATCATAGTCATCGCGTTTTTCGTGTGAGTTGAAATCACAATACGGGCATTTTTTAACACACCAAGGGATGTGGATGTAGAGGCTATAAGGTTCGCTGCTAATTCTCAATGGCCATACACCCCAGCGATTTGAGGCATTAGTTTACTCAGTGCTTGGGCGCGATGGCTTAAGGTGTTTTTAACAGACGATTCGAGTTGCGCTGATGTACAACCTTGTTCGGGCACATAAAAAACAGGATCATAACCAAAACCATTATCGCCTGATTTTTCAAGCACGATATTCCCTTCCCATACGCCATGAGCAATCAGTGGTGATGGGTCGTTGGCGTGAGACATAAAGACCATGACACAATGAAAACGTGCACTACGCTGCTCGTTTGGTACGCTGGCTAACTCGGCCAACAGCTTATCAGTATTATGTTGGTCGTTTGAAGGTAGGCCAGCATACCGGGCTGAATAAACACCCGGCTCGCCATTTAATGCGTCCACCTCTAGGCCAGAATCATCAGCAATAGCGGGTAATCCTGCTATTGCTGATGCATGCCTAGCCTTGATAATGGCATTTTCAATAAAGGTTGTGCCAGTTTCAGCAATGTCGGGCACATTAAAGTGCGATTGCGAAATAATCTCAATGTCGTGCTGCTGAAGAATCGATTGAATCTCAGCTATTTTTCCCTTATTGCCACTGGCAAGAACAACCTTCTGAGTCATTAAGCTAACGCGTCTCGTTGGTGCTGCATTAGTTCAGAAATACCGGATGCCGCAAGGTTTAGCATTTCATCAAGCTCTTCTCGACGAAATGCATGACCTTCGGCTGTACCTTGTACCTCAATAAAAGCACCAGCTTCGTTCATCACCACGTTCATGTCAGTTTCAGCCTCTGAGTCTTCAGGGTAATCCAAGTCCAGTACGGGTACGCCATTAAAGATGCCAACAGAAACTGCTGCAATTTGGCCGTGTATTGGGTTCTTCTTGATTTTTTTATCAGCCAGTAGTTTTTCAACAGCGAGTGATAATGCAATAAAGCTACCTGTGATGGATGCAGTACGTGTTCCACCATCGGCCTGTAGTACATCGCAATCGATAGTAATGGTGTAGCCATCTAATGCATTTAAATCTACTGCAGCACGAAGTGAACGGCCTATTAGGCGTTGAATTTCTTGTGTGCGGCCACTTTGCTTGCCACGTGCAGCTTCACGACTCATACGCGTATGGGTTGAGCGAGGCAACATGCCATATTCAGCGGTGACCCAACCTTGTTTTTTATCTCTTAAAAAGCGCGGTACGCGGCTTTCAACCGATGCAGTACAAAGAACTTGTGTGTTCCCACAAGCGATTAATACAGAGCCTTCGGCGTGTATAGTGAAATTTGTGGTGATGTTGATGTCGCGCAGTTCATCTGCTTTGCGTCCGCTGGGTCTCATGTGGTTTCCTAGGAATAATGTGGGTGAATGAATTAAAGAGTATGGGCATCGTTAGTGTTAAAAATTTAAACTTAACGGCTAATACCGGATATAGAATGTCGTGCATTATAAGCTAAGAAACGAGCTGCCAACCGATTAAAAAGAGCGTCTACAGGTAGCTTATAGCGTTTAAAAGGTCGTCCACCGTTTGAGGTCTTTTTACAGGGTCTGGTTTCATTGCCCAATCAATCGCGTAAAGAATCTTGGTATGAATGGAATTATCGTACAGTGTATGGCTTGGTTCAAGGTTATTGATGGATTCCATGTCTGTGGAAGTAGGCGGCGATTTCCTGTCTAAGCAGGCTCTCATGCTGGCGCCGATTGCGTAAATGTCACTCCAGGGGCCAAGTTGCTTTAGTTTGTTGTGCTGTTCAGGGGATGCGAAGCCTTTAGTTAAACTGTGCGAGTTAGTTTGTTGTTGATTTTTAAACGAGAGTGCTGAACCGAAGTCTAGTATTAACGGGTTATTTGATGGCCGTAATAAAATATTATCAGGTTTAATGTCGAGGTGTAATAGGCCTCTGTGGTGCATGTTTTTAATGCATCGCATAACGGGTTGAAATACGTTTAGCAAAAACTCGGAGGTAACTATATTATTAGAATTCTTTAACCAATTTCCAAGCGTAGTGCCGTAATCAAAATTCATTACTAAATAGGCTGTATCGTTGGCTAAGAAAAAATTCAAGACACTGACAATATTTGGATGTTTAAGTGTCGTCAGGAGTTTAGCTTCTTCCATAAAGAAGGCGCGCCCGCGTTGAAAAAGTGCGGTTGACGCAGAATCAATGGGGGTGACCTTTAAGCCGATTCGTTTTGTAAGCGCTTCGGGTCGGTATTCTTTTATCGCAACTTGCTGCTGATCCTTGATTTGTCGAGCGAGGTAAACCGTACTAAAACCACCTTGGGCAAGCACGCGCTCTATGATGTACTCGTCAACAATAGTTCCAGACGGTAAAGTGGAATGGCTGTTCCCGTTAGGTGATGACATAATTGAAGGTGATTTTTTTTGTTAACAGGGTATTAATCTTCTTTAAAACAGCCTAATATTTATCGTTCAGAATTTCAGTATAGGCCACAAAATGATAAGAAGTATGACTGCTTTTGCAAGTTGCGAAGCAAATGCCGACAGTTACACATTGGTTTGGGAAATCAGGTCAGTCAATCATCGTTATTTAGATGTATCTCCACGGTTGCCCGAGATATTTCGATCCATTGAGCCTTTGGTGCGCGAAGCCGTCGGCAAACACATGAAACGTGGGAAAATCGACTGCAATTTGTCTTATAGAAAAGACAAGCAAGGCGAAGAAAGTATTGAAATTAATGAGGCGCGTTTGAACCAGCTTTTAAATGCGGCGACTAAAATAGAAAATAGCATGAAGCAATTTCAGGCTATTTCAGCCTTGGATATTTTACGTTGGCCGGGGATTCAATCAGAAGTACGTGAAGATTTAGAACCTGTGCACGCCGTAGCAATTACGTTGCTAAACGAGGCGTTAGCACAATTGGTTGAATCGCGTGAACGTGAGGGTGCTGAAATTACGAATATGGTGGATTCACGTTGCGGGCTAATTCAAGAGCAAATGTTGATCGCAAAAACGCGCTTACCTGAAGTGCAAGCCCAGTTACGTGAGAAGTTACAGAAAAAAATCAATGACCTGTTAGAGGAGCCAGAGCAAGCAAGGCTTGAGCAGGAACTGGTTTATTTCTTGCAGAAAATGGACGTGGAAGAAGAGTTGGATCGACTCGAGGCGCATGTTAAAGAAGTTAGACGTATTCTTGGGCAAGAAGAGCCGGTTGGTCGGCGTTTAGACTTTTTAATGCAAGAGCTTAATCGCGAAGCGAACACATTAGGATCTAAGTCTGCAGATGTCCAAACAACCAATGTGTCGATTGAATTGAAAGTGTTGATTGAACAAATGCGCGAACAAATCCAGAACATAGAATAGAGAAGGTAGAAGGTGACAGTAAAAGGGCAATTATTTATCGTTTCAGCGCCTTCAGGGGCAGGTAAAACGAGTTTGGTAAAAGCGTTATTAGACGTGCATAACGGCATTGAGGTATCGGTTTCTCACACGACAAGAGCGCAGCGTTCTGGAGAAGTGGCGGGAGTAGATTATCGCTTTATTGAAACAGCTGATTTTCAGGCGATTGTTAACCAAGGTGGCTTTTTAGAGCACGCGACGGTGTTTGGTAATTCATATGGAACATCGCGGGCGTTAGTTGAAGAAAAGCTAGCTGAAGGTATTGATATAATCCTAGAGATTGATTGGCAGGGCGCGCAACAAGTACGTAACGTTATGGGCAATAGTTGCTCAATTTTCATTCTTCCACCGTCAAAACAAATTCTAGAAGAAAGGCTAAGAAGCCGTGGGCAAGATAGCGATGATATTATCGAAAAGCGCATGCGTATGGCCGTTGATGAAATATCACATTTCGACGAATATGACTACCTGGTGGTGAACGATGATTTCAATGTGGCGTTGGATGAGTTAGTCGCCATTGTGACATCTCAACGTTTAGGCATGCAGCGAAGTAAAGCTAATAATTCACTATTGCTTAATCAGTTGGTTAATTAAACTCGTAAGATAGGGTATACTAACCGGCTATTCAAAAATATTTAACATTCGTAAGGGGTTGAAATGGCACGTGTAACAGTTTCGGATTGTCTAGAACAAGTAGATAACCGCTTTGAGTTGGTTTTATTAGCATCCAGACGTGCTCGACAAATTATGGACGGCGCTGAGCCTACCCTAGACGTGGAAAATGACAAGCCAACAGTGGTTGCGTTAAGAGAGATTGCGGCCGGTAATATCAGCGAAGAAGTATTAGACTTGGTTGATAACCCTCCGATTGAAGATTTATTCGTAGAAGACGAAGAATCAACGGAAGAAGTGACCACAGAAGAATAAACGTTGCTAAAGCAGTGTTGGCGTTAGTATCTTTTTCGCTAAGTTGTTTTTGATGATAAACTCGAATGCTCATGGTTATGCCATGGGCATTTTTTATGTTCGTAAAGAATTAAAAGGCCGCGTCTGTTCTTTATGTTTAGCTGAGAGTTTGAGTTGATGGAAGTGAGTACAAAAGAAGAAAGTGTTTTGCCACAAGACGTACTGATTGCAGAGTTGTTGTCTGTGGTGGGCAAGTATTTATCGGAAAATCAGCTGGATGATATACAGCGAGCGTATGAACTGGCCAGTAAAGCACATGCAGGGCAATACCGTTTAAGCGGTGAAGACTATATTTGCCACCCCGTTTCCGTTGCCCTCATTTTAAGTGATATGAAAATGGACGCCGATTGTATTATGGCAGCCATCATGCATGATGTTTTAGAAGATACCGCCACAACTTACGACGAGTTATCCAGTACGTTTAGTGAAGAGGTTGCAGGGCTCGTTGACGCGGTGAGCAAGCTGACTCAAATTAACTTTAAATCCCGTGAGGAAGCGCAAGCTGAAAACATGCGCAAGATGTTTCTTGCGATGGCTAAAGACATACGTGTCATTATCATAAAACTTGCTGATCGTTTACATAATATGCGAACGATAGGCGTGATGAAACCGGCGAGCAAACGGCGTATTGCAAAAGAAACATTGGATATCTACGCGCCTATTGCGCATCGCTTGGGTATGCATGAATACCGGTTAGAGTTAGAAGATTTAAGCTTTGGCGCCATGTTTCCACGTCGAAAAGAAATTATTTCTAAGGGTGTTATGAATGCTCGTGGTAATAGAAAAGAAATGATTCAAAAACTGGAAGACACGCTAGTGACGCGTTTTATTGACACGGATTTTCCTGGTTTGATTAGTGGGCGTGAAAAGAATTTATACAGTATTTATCGAAAAATGAAGCGGCAACGCATACCGTTTAATGAAGTATTTGACGTATACGCGTTTAGGGTTATTGTTGAAACAACCGAGCAGTGCTATCAAGCATTGGGTGTGGTGCACAGCTTGTTTAAACCCGTCCCCGGAAAATTTAAGGACTATATCGCACTACCTAAAAGCAATGGTTATCAGTCCTTACATACGGTATTAGTTGGGCCTTTTGGTGTGCCGGTAGAGATTCAAATTAGGTCGCATGAAATGAACCAAGTGGCCGAATCGGGCATTGCGGCGCATTGGTTATATAAAACAACGGATGTGTCTCACAATGTACAAGTACAAGCGCACGAGTGGCTAAGAAATTTATTAGAGACTCAAAAAGGCGCGGGAGATTCGTTTGAGTTTATTGATAATTTAAAAGTTGATTTGTTTCCAAAAGAAATCTTTGTGTTCTCACCTAAAGGTAAAATCGTTAAGTTGCCAGTGGGTTCTTCAGCGGTGGATTTCGCTTTTGCTGTACACACCGATGTGGGTATGGCGTGCGCTGGGGCAAAAATAAACCGCAGAATGGAGCCATTGCATACAGTGCTTAGAAATGGTCAAACCATCGAGATTGTGACCAGCGATTTTGCCGTATGTAACCCTAATTGGTTAAATTTTGTCGTTACAAATAAGGCGAGGCATGCCATTCGTAATCATTTAAAAGAGTTTAAAGAGCGTGATGCTATTGCGCTAGGAAAACGATTATTGGGTGATGAACTAAAGCAAGCAGGAAGTAGTTTTGATGAAATTGATGCTGACCGATTGGAGGTATTTTTAAATGATCAGCAATTGGGCTCACTGGATGCGTTATTGATGGACATGGGGTTTGGAAACCGCATGCCGCTCATCGTTGCTCAACATTTAATGGCGTCATTGGGCATGGAAGAGTCTGCATTTGATATTGGAAAAGGCAAGCAATCTACGGCGACACTAAATATTCACGGTGCTGAGGGGATGTTAATCAACCTAGCTACGTGCTGTCGGCCAATACCGGGAGATAAAATTATGGGCTTCTTTAACCCCGGTCGTGGTGTAGTTGTTCACCGTAATCACTGTAAAAATACGCGTGAATATAGGCGTAAAAACACCAGTTGGTTAAATGTCCAATGGACTGGAGACGTGGACGGTGAGTTTAGCTCAGATATTAGTTTGGAATTACAAGATGGGCGTGGTGTTTTAGCAGAAATAGCATCGACCTTGTCATCGTCAGATTGTAATATTGAAAACATCAATATGGCGAAGCATTCAAAAGAAGCATCGAGTGATATATTCACCATTACTGTACGAGACAGAAAACACCTTGCTCGGGTGATGAGGCGTTTACGTTCATTACCGTCAGTATATAAAATATCACGTATTAGAAACTAGGAGGTAAGGTGCAAAAAACCGTTATCCATACTACGGCAGCGCCCGCTGCGATAGGGACGTATTCGCAGGCGATAAAAGTTGCTGAAACAGTTTATTTATCGGGTCAAATCCCTTTAATTCCTGAAACAATGCAGTTGATTGAAGGTGATATAGGCCTTCAAATTGAACAGGTATTGATGAATTTAACAGCAGTGGCGAAAGCTGCAGGCGGTGATTTGTCGGATATCGTCAAACTGAATATTTATCTTACGGATATGAGTGATTTTCCGGTGGTTAATGAGATGATGGAAAAGTACTTTTCTCAACCGTACCCAGCGCGAGCAGCCATTGGAGTTGCGGCATTGCCAAAAAACTGCCAAGTAGAAATGGACGCAGTGATGGTTCTAGCTAACGATATTTAAACGTACAACAATGGCTGTAGAAAACTGCCTAGATGAGCTGCCTATTACAACCCTTAAAGGGGTGGGCAGCAAAGTTGCGGAAAAATTGAGTCGTTTGGGCATTGTGTCGGTTGGGGATATCTTATTTCACTTGCCGTTTAGGTATGAAGATAGAAGCGAAGTTGTCTCCATCGGCGCTTTAAAACCAGGTGATTCGTGTTTATTTGAAGGTCAAGTTGAATTGGCCGAAGTCGTTTTTAGAGGGCGACGTTCGATGCTTGTTCGCTTGAGTGATGGAACAGGGTTTATCACCTTACGCTTTTTCCATTTCTCAAACAGCCAAAAGCATGCCATGAAGCGTGGTCAGTGGATGCGTTGTTTTGGTGATATAAAAACGTACAACAAAGCAGGCGGTGCTGAGGTTGCGCACCCCGAATACAGTTTCATTTCAGAGCAACAGCGCGGTCAGATTGATGAAGGCTTGTTGGCCGTTTATCCGGTGACTGAAGGGTTGAATCAAACAAGCTTTAGAAAGTTAATTAAACAAGTGTTTGTTATGCTTCAACAAGGTGCGTATGTGCGCGAATGTCTGCCGCAACACGCCTTAAAAAAAGGGCAGTATTTGCCTTTATTGGACAGCTTGCAGGAACTTCATTACCCGCAATCGATGCCGCCGAGCGATGTGAGTCACATACCTGCGTTTCAGCGTTTAATATTTGAAGAATTATTGGCGAATCATTTGAGTTTAAGCCGCATAAAAAAGGGAGTTAAGAAACAAACAGCGCCCAGTTTTAATACCGAAGGAACGGTTTTGTTGCAGTTTCTAAAAACTCTCGAGTTTGACTTAACCGGCGCACAACGGCGAGTGGTTGAAGAGATTACGTCTGATTTAAGAAAGGCCAGTCCAATGCAGCGTTTGCTACAAGGCGATGTCGGCTCTGGGAAAACAGTTGTGGCAGCCTGCGCAGCGCTAACAGCCATTGAGGCGGGCTACCAAGTGGCCTTAATGGCGCCAACAGAGTTGTTGGCTGAACAGCATTATAAAAACTTTCAACAGTGGTTAAGTGGCTTAGATATTCATGTCACGTGTTTGCTTGGGCGACACAAAGGCAAAGTATATACGGCGATAACGGATGACATTCGGCTAGGTAAAACGAATATGATTATTGGTACTCAATCGCTATTTCAAGAGAAGGTTAGTTTTGCCAAGCTGGGTTTCATCATTATTGACGAGCAACACCGTTTTGGCGTGCAGCAACGGTTAGCGTTACGAGGCAAAGGGGTAAATAACGATACCTGTCCGCATCAACTGGTGATGACCGCAACGCCCATTCCAAGAACACTAGCAATGCTCGGTTACGCGGATTTAGATTTATCAACTATTGATGAATTACCGCCGGGTAGGACGCCGGTAACGACAACAGTGCTGCCGATTTCGAAAAGAGAAAAGATCATCCAGCGAATCAGCCAAGGCGTTGCCGATGGCCGACAGGTGTATTGGGTTTGTACCTTGATTGAAGAATCTGAAGTCTTGCAATGCCAAGCGGCTGAAGTGGCCGCTGAGTTGCTGACGGAATGTTTGCCGGAGTTGAATATTGGTTTGGTGCATGGGCGGATGAAAGCTGAAGAAAAACAGGCGGTGATGGATCAATTCAAACAAAAACATTTAAATATTTTGGTGGCGACCACGGTGATTGAGGTGGGCGTTGATGTGCCCAATGCGAGTTTAATGATTATCGAGAATGCTGAGCGGTTAGGCTTGGCGCAGTTACATCAGTTAAGAGGCCGAGTGGGGCGTGGCCAACGTGATAGCCATTGCGTGCTGATGTATAAATCGCCATTATCAAATAATGCAAACGAGCGCTTGTCGATTATGCGTAAAACAACGGACGGTTTCAAAATAGCTGAAAAAGATATGCAACTACGGGGCGCGGGTGAATTATTAGGTAAACGTCAAGCGGGCTTTATGCGTTTTAAAGTAGCAGATATTGTGAGAGATGCTGAGTTGTTGGGCAGTGTGTCTGATTGCGCGGATAGGATTTTGTTCGAGCATGAAGAGCTAGTCGAGCCATTAATTCACCGTTGGGTGGCTAATTCAGTAGAATATGTCCAAGTTTGATTGGGCGTCATGTTGTTGAATAGAATTAATCATTTTTTTATCAAGGAGCCCGTGTGGCGTGAAGAGGGACAGTGGTCTTTAAACGCCATGCCGCATCATGTGGCTGATTGGTTGCTGGAGCCTAATTCATTAACCGCTAGAATAAAACAGTCATTCGCTGCGCCATTTAGTGTGGACCTTAAAGGCCAAGGCCTGTGTAAACCTTTTTTGGCCGATGCGCAGTGTTTGCGGCAGCGAGCACATCAATATGCGCTCGTCCGCGAAGTACTGCTGAATGTAGGTGATGAAGCCGTCGTTTTTGCGCGTACCACGTTGCCGAAAAAAGTAGCGCATGACTTACAAGAGCTAACCCACCTGGGTTCAAAACCATTGGGTGAGGTTATTTTTAGTTATCCGGATTTGCAGCGAGTGGGGTTAGATTTTGCTAACATTCAAGTCAATCAACTCAGCCCATTAATTCAAGCAATGCTAATTGGCGAGTCGCACATTTGGGCGCGTCGAAACACTTATCAAATTAACAAACGAAGTTTCGTGGTGAGTGAATTCTTTTTACCCATTATGTTTCAATCATGAAAGTAGAACTCAAACAATCAAATTGGCGTGCGTATTGGGAATTAACCCGCATGCACAAGCCTATCGGCATTCTGTTGTTATTGTGGCCGATGTATTGGGCGCTTTGGATTGCCAGTAATGGTCAGCCAAATATTCTCGTGTTTATCGTGTTTACATTGGGCGTGGTCATGATGCGTTCAGCGGGTTGTGTGATTAATGATTATGCGGATAGAAAGGTGGACCCACACATAGCGCGTACAAAAAACAGACCCATTGCAACAGGGCAGGTGACGCCTGTTGAAGCGTTGCAGTTGTTTGCGGTGTTGATTGCAGTTTCTTTTTTATTGGTACTGTTGATGAACCCGTTGACAGTGTGGTTGTCTTTCGGCGGCGTTTTCTTAGCGGCCTTGTACCCCTTCATGAAACGGCATACGCATTTGCCGCAGGTTTTTCTAGGTGCTGCGTTTGGTTGGGCTGTGCCGATGGTGTATGCAGCGCAAACAAATTCAGTGCCGCCACTTGCTTGGTTGTTGTTTGTCGCGACGGTGATTTGGGCGGTGGTATATGACACCATGTACGCGATGGTAGATCGAGATGATGACGTGAAAATAGGCGTCAAATCAACGGCAATATTGTTTGGTGAACTTGATAAAGTGCTCATTGGTTTTTTTCAAGTGCTGTTTTTTATAACGCTGATGTTGATTGGCCAAAAAGCAGAGTTAGGCGTCGTTTATTATAGCGGCGTTTTTGTCGCGCTGTTGTTTGCGATATATCACCAGTATTTAATTAAAGACCGCTTGCCGGCAAAGTGCATGGCCGCTTTTTTGAATAATAACTGCTTGGGTTTTGTTGTGTTTGTTGGTATTGCGTTAGATTACGCCAGTAACATGTTTCTCAATTAACTTAGGCTCGGGCAAACGCCCAAATGTCGACCTGTTTAACGCCTGATTTTTTCAGTGTTTTGGCAATTTCATTTGCCGTAGAACCGGTTGTTACGACGTCATCAATAATCGCAACACGTGGAAACGTGGCTTGTATTTGGCAATCAAAAGCGCCTTTAATGTTTTTTCGTCGTTCATCCGCGTTGAGCGAAGCTTGACTGGCAGTGTTGATATTCCGTTTAAGCGCGTGTGGTAGCAACGGGATATCAAGTGCTTTATGTATATGCTGTGCGATTTGTTCGGATTGATTAAACCCCCGTTCCTTTAATCGCTTGGTGTGCAATGGCACGGCGATGAGCACATCGGGTTTAGTCTCTAAATGTTTAAATTCAGCAGCCATCAAGGTGCCCATGATTTTTGCTGCGCTGTGTTTTTTTTGAAACTTGAGCGATTGAATTAAAAACTGCGTGATGCCTTCGTAACGGTACAACGTTCGTACCGTGTCGAAGTGAGGCGTTGTTTTTAAACAGCGACCGCAGATACTGTTATCCGTTGCTAATTTAATATCGCAAGTAATACAGGCGTACTTGTCACTGATTAGTTCTTGTTGGCAGGCACGACACAAATCTAACGAGTTTTGGCCGGGTTTGTCGCAAATAAAACAGGTTGAAGGGTAAAGGCTGAGTTGCACAAACTCTAAGAAGTTGTTCAGTTTTTTATAAATTAATTTTGACAAGTTTGATGTCTGATGTACCATTCGCTTTTTAAAGAGTTTAATAAGGTGTTTTCATCATGAGCATATCATCAGAGGCGGTAGGCGAGCAAAAAAGAGCAACGGTTAATATCGTAAGGAACACGTGGCCATTAACTAAAATTCAGGCATTATTTGATTTGCCCTTTAACGATTTATTGTTCAAATCGCACACGGTCCATCGTGAAAATTTTGATCCCAATGCGGTTCAAATTAGCACCTTACTGAGCATTAAAACGGGTGCTTGCCCTGAAGACTGTTCATATTGTCCACAAAGTGTACGTTATGACACGGGACTGGAAAAAGAAGCGTTGATGGAAATTCAAGCCGTGGTAGATGCCGCCAAACAGGCGAAGGAAAACGGCGCCAGTCGTTTTTGTATGGGCGCTGCATGGCGCAGCCCCAAAGATCGTGATTTAAATAAAGTGACGCGGATGGTTGAAGAAGTGAAGGCCCTTGGCATGGAAACCTGCGTAACGCTGGGTATGCTGGAAGATAGTCAAGCTAAGCGTTTAAAAGATGCCGGCTTGGATTATTACAACCATAATATTGATACTTCTGAAGAATTTTATAAAGAAGTGATTACCACAAGAACTTATCAAGATCGCTTGGATACGATTGATGTGGTACGCGGTGCAGGCATTAATGTGTGCAGCGGCGGTATTGTGGGCATGGGTGAAAAAATATCGGATCGTGCAAAAATGCTACAAACGCTGGCCAATATGGAGCACCCGCCAGAAAGCGTGCCAATTAACCAATTGGTTCAAGTTGAAGGGACACCGCTGGAAGGGGTTGAATCAATTGATTCAATTGAGTTTATAAAGACCATCGCAGTAGCAAGAATTTTGATGCCGACGTCTCAAGTTCGTTTATCTGCGGGTCGTTCTGACATGAGCGATGAAATGCAGGCGATGTGCTTTTTTGCCGGCGCGAATTCAATTTTTTACGGTGATCAATTATTGACCACCGAGAACCCATCAGAAAGTGCTGATCATCAGCTCTTTAAACGACTCGGTGTCCATCCCGCAGTACCGT
>JBDOOJ010000040.1:0-10105 GCA_039830885.1 Cycloclasticus sp. | reverse complement strand
TTAATTATCAAGCACGGTTAGCCGATAGGCTGGGTATTAAACAATGGGCAGCGGTTGCTGGCGGTAGCTTAGGTGGCATGCAGGCATTGCAATGGTCTGTTCAGTTCCCAGATAGGTTGCGTTATGCCATTGTGATTGCGTCAGCACCAAAATTATCAGCACAGAACATTGCCTTCAATGCAGTGGCGCGTCAGGCGATTATGAGCGACCCGGATTTTCATGAGGGCCGATATTATGATCACGATACCGTGCCCGCTAGAGGTTTAAAAACAGCCAGAATGCTCGGGCATATTACCTACTTGTCGGACGATGCGATGGGCGATAAGTTTGGTCGCGAGCTAAAAAATGATCAGCTTAATTATGATTACGGCATCGAATTTCAAGTTGAAAGTTATTTACGTTACCAAGGTGAATCGTTTGTTAATCGATTTGATGCGAACACCTATCTGTTAATGACCAAAGCGCTGGATTACTTTGACCCAGCGGACAAAGCCGGCGGTAATCTTTCAGCGGTATTTGAAAAAGTGACGGCAAAATTTTTATTGGCGTCATTTACCACGGATTGGCGTTTTTCACCCGCGCGTTCAAGGGAAATTGTTAGCGCATTAACCGATGCCAAGCGTGACGTCAGTTATTTAGAGTTTGAATCGAATCACGGACATGATGCATTTTTAGTGAAAAATGACAACTATATCGACGCATTTAAAACCTATATGGATAATATAGAGGTGTCAACATGAACGCCTTGAGACCTGAGTTACAGAAAATATGTGATTGGATAGAGCCGGGTTCTAAGGTGTTGGATTTAGGCTGTGGTGACGGTGCTTTGTTGCATTGGTTAACAGCGCATCGAAACATCAGGGGTTACGGCGTCGAAATTGATCAAGCCAATGTCATCAGCTGCCTTAAAAAGGGCATTAATATTATTCAGGCAGATTTGGATGCGGGGCTGACAGATTTTGAGGACGGGTCATTTGACTACGTTATTATGACGCAGGCCTTACAGGCGCTACATCGTCCCGATAAGACGCTGTCAGAGATGATTCGTGTCGGGCGACAAAGTATCGTCACGTTCCCCAACTTTGGTTTATGGAAACATCGGCTGTATTTCACAATGAAGGGGCGTATGCCTGTGTCTAAAGCGCTACCGGCGCAATGGTATGACACGCAAAACATCCACCTGTGTACGGTGAATGATTTTGAACAATTTTGCGTCGAACAAAGCATGACAATATCTAAAAAAGACATTGTCGATTATTCACACAAACCCAATGCCTTAATGAAGTTATGGCCAAACCTTTTTGGTGAAGTGGCGTTGTATCAAATAAATGGAAATTAATATGTCGATAAAGAAGTACTGCTTACTGTTTTTGTTTTTAATACCAAACTACAGCTCGGCCGATAACGCTTATGACTTTGGTGAGTACATTGTGTATTACAACGCGTTTACGGCAGATACCTTGCCGCCCCAAATGGCTAGTGCGTACGGTATTTTAAGAAGTAAATACAAGGGTGTTTTGAACCTGTCGATTCAAAAGAAGCAGAACCCAGGAAAATTACCGCAACCCGTTAATGCAAAAGTTGAAATAGAAGCCTTTAACCTCGTTGGACAGCTGAAAAGTCTGGACTCACGGAGGGTGACAGAAGGCCAGGCGATTTATTACATCAGTGAATTTAGAGTGTCCAATATGGAACGAATAACGTTTAGTATTAGTCTGAAGCCAGAAGGAGAAATTAGGCCGCTGGAGTTTAAATTCACTCAGCAGTTTTATATTGATTAAACCTATTCGGACTTGATGGTATGCGCTGGTAATTTAAAACGCTTATTAGCAAGCGCAATTAAAATTAACACGGGGACGCCCATCAGGGCCGTCAGCATAAAGAATTTATCATAGCCGAGCGATTCTACCATTGAGCCAGAATAGCCGCCTAAGACTTTAGGCAGTAACGTCATTAACGAACTAAAAATGGCGTATTGAACGGCGGTAAATGAAATATTAGTCAGGCCGGATAAGAAGGCAATGAAGGCAGCGCTGGCTAACCCGGCGGATAGGTTATCAGCAGAGATCACTAAGTACAGCATTGGCATGTTATGGCCTACTTGTGCCAGTAGCATGAAAAGCAGGTTGGTTAAGGCGGACAGCACCGCGCCCAGTAGCAGTATCTTCATAACGCCAAAGCGTAAAACCAATAGCCCACCTAAAAAGCCGCCAACGATGGTCATCAACAAGCCGAAGGTTTTTACCACGCTGGCAATTTCGGGTTTAGTGAAGCCAAGGTCCTGGTAAAAAATATTCGAAATAACGCCAAGCACAATATCTGAAATTCGATACAGGCCAATAAGCGCCAATAATAGCCAGGCGAGGGATAAACCGTAGCGCTGAAAAAAATCTTTGACGGGTTCGACGTAGCTCTTAAAAACCAAGGAACGTGAGATTAAACCGCTGGAAATTAAAATCTTGGCGCACATACTGGCCACAAACAAGCCAAACCCTAGGCGTAGAAGTTCTACAATGAAGCTTGCAAAGGCTGTGTTAGATAGAGCTGAAGACAAGGTTTGTTTTGCAGCCATTGCATAGCCTGAACTGAAAAAATAGGTAGCGACAAAGCCGCAAATAGCCAGAGCAAATAAGGTCAATAGTTGCAAATGATCGCGCTTATCATGAAAGACAGCATCAGTAACTTGTTTAATGGGTTCACGGATAAGTAGGGTGGTGATGACGCCAATTAGCATAACGCCGGCCATGGATATATAGGTAGACTGCCAAGCCGCATAACTGTACTCGTGCATATCAGAACCAAAATAACTGGCGAGTAATAACGCACCGGCGCCCGAAATAATCATGCCGATACGGTAGCCTGCTATATAACTTGATGACATAAGCGCTTGCAGTTTGCTGTCGGCAGATTCGATGCGATAGGCATCAATAACGATGTCCTGGGTTGCGGAGGAGAATCCCAATAAAATGGCCGCAACGGCCATCAGTGCAAGGCTATCTTTAGCGGGATCGAGGGATGCCATCAAACCAATCGCCAACATAATCATCAGTTGGGCAAACAATATCCAGCCGCGACGTTGACCAAGCCAGGCAGTGAAAACAGGCAAGGGCAGTTTATCGACCAACGGCGCCCAAACAAATTTGAAGGAATAGCCCAACGCCGCCCAACTAAAGTAGGTGACCGTCGCGCGTTCAATGCCCGCTTCGCGTAGCCATAAACCCAACGACGAAAAAATGAGCAATAGTGGGATGCCAGCGGAAATACCCAAAAACAACATCGATACAACTTGCGGTTGCGAAAACCCCCGTAGTGAATTTAGCCAGCTTGTTTCAGGCGCAGTGGATGACATTGTTAACCAATTTGAATGTCGTAGTCGATAATCAGCGGCGCGTGGTCGGAGAAGCGCTGGTCTTTGTAGATGGATGCGCCAGTGACCGTTTGCTTTAAGTTGCTTGAGATGACGTGATAGTCAATCCGCCAGCCGGTGTTATTGGCCCAAGCTTGGCCGCGGTTTGACCACCAGGTGTACTGGTCGGGCTCTTGATTTATGAGTCGAAAGGCATCGCCCCAGCCTTCAACGCCAAATAATTCGTCCATCCATGCGCGCTCTTCAGGCAAGAAGCCAGAGTTTTTCTGATTACCGCGCCAATTCTTAATATCAATTTTCTTATGTGCAATATTCCAGTCGCCACAAATAATGTGCTTTTTGCCATCCGCCTGTTTGTCACGTAATACAGGCATAAGTCGATCCATAAGGTCATATTTAAACGCCTGACGCTCTTCTTTGGATGAGCCGGAGGGCATATAGATAGACGATACGCTAAGGTCACCAAAGGTCGCTTCAATAAAACGGCCTTCACTGTCAAAATCGTCCCAACCGATCGCTTTGCTGACGTTATCTGGTTTTTGTTTGGAAAAGATAGCCACACCGCTATAGCCCTTCTTTTGCGCAGGGTGATAAAAGCAGTGGTAGTTATTGGGCCAAAAAGCATCGGCAGTAAGTTGCTCTTCTTGCGCCTTTATTTCTTGAAAGCATAGGACATCAGCATCAAGTGCTTTCATCCAGTCAAAAAAGCCTTTTCTTTCGCCAGCGCGGATGCCGTTTATATTGATGGAAACTATTTTCATGCGTGATAATTTTTATAAAAGAACAAAGCAGGTATCATACATAACCGTTGTAACAATGAAAGCACTTGCTAAAAGGTGACATTTTTCGTATTATGCGCGGCCAAGCTTAGGACGGCGATGTCCTGCACAAAGATTTAGAGACGATTATGAAACCAGAAACACACCCAGAATATAACGAAGTTGCGGTTACTTGCAGCTGTGGCAATGCCTTCAAAACCAATTCAACCTTAACAAAGAGCGAACTGCATATAGAGTCTTGTTCTGAATGCCACCCGTTTTACACTGGTAAGCAACGTATTGTTGATACCGCTGGCCGTGTAGATAAATTTAATAAGCGCTTTAATCGCGGATAAATTTGCAATAAATTGTTGTAAAAGGCCACCTTTAGGGTGGCTTTTTTTTTGTCACTGGTTTTAGAATGGCCGTGTAAATTTTTGGGAAGAGACGATGAAAGAATCTTGGATCGATCGATACATTAGCGCAATAATACTAATAGCCTTGCTAAGCGGTTGCGCTATTAACCCGGCGACAGGTGAGCGCGATTTCGTTTTAATGTCCGAAAATGAGGAGCTGGCATTAGGGCGGCAATATAGTCAGCAAGTAATGAAAGAGTATCGTGCCTATGATAATCCGGCGCTTCAACGTTATGTACAATCAGTTGGTGACCGCGTTGCCAAAGTCAGCCACCGCAAAAATTTAATCTACCGATTCACCCTGCTAGACAGCGACCAAGTGAATGCCTTCGCCTTACCCGGTGGTTATATTTATATCACCAGGGGGCTGTTGGTTTATCTCAATAGTGAGGCGGAGTTAGCGGCGGTACTTGGACACGAATTGGGCCACGTTACAGCGCGGCACTCGGTTCGACAGCACGGTTTATCAACGACGACAAATTTACTGGGCGGTTTGATTGCTGCTGCGTCAGGCGTTCGAGGCGTTGGGCAACTGACTAACTTATTGTCCACGGGCATTAATAGAGGCTATGGACGTGAGCACGAATTAGAAGCGGACGGTCTAGGTGTCGATTATCTTGTAGCGGCGGGTTACCCCTCATCAGCAATGAAAAAAGTGATCAGCATACTTAAAAACCAAGAAGTATTTGACCGACAACTTGCACTGGAGAAGGGCCGTAAACCTCGTGCGTATCACGGTGTTTTCTCAACCCACCCAAATAATGACACGCGATTGCAACAGGTTCTTAGCCGCGTAGGGCAGACAAACAGCGCACAGAAACAAGATACAAAATTTTTAAAGAAACTCGTTGGCTTAACGTTTGGGGCCAGCGAGGAAGATGGCGTTATTCGAGGAAACACGTTTTATCATCTCAGTTTAAATTTTAAAATGACGTTCCCCGTGGGCTGGTTGGTTGCTAATAGACCGAATTCAGTGAATGCATCCGCGCCAAAGAATGCCGCGTTTATGCAGTTGACGCTTCAAGATATAAATAAAAAGCTAACACCTAAACAGTTTTTAAAAAATCGGCTGGGCATCGACCAAGCAGTAACAGAAGTGCCATTAAGGGCTGGTAAATTGCATGGCTATACGGCGGTTATTGTAGGTAAAACACCGTATGGAAAAGGAAAATTACGCGTGGCCGTGTTATTTGAAGGGCGCAAGGCCTTTGTCTTCTATTCAGCGGCAAAGCAGGAAAAGGATTTCGTTCGTTATGACCAGCAAGTGCTTAGGAGCATCAAAAGTTTTTCCAAGCTTAACCGCAAGGATAAATTGGCCGCCAAAGAACTGAGCATCAAGTTAATCACGGTTAACCGCGCACACCGCAATGTGAAGATGATTGCCAAGAACTCACTAATAAATCATCACGAAGAAGATCAGCTTCGATTATTGAATGACCTTTTCCCCGTTGGGGAGCCTAAATTAGGTGACCTGATTAAGATAGTCCGTTAGAATTAAAGGTTCAGATTAAAATTATTTTTAATGAATGCGCCGGCATTGCCGTGTGCAGACAGTGGAAAGCCACTGTGAATCAGTAAGGAGTTATAGATGTCATCAAAGAATTTAACGTTAACAGATAACACAACAGGCAACAGTGTAGACCTGCCTTTATTAGAAGGCACGCTTGGGAACCCAACCATTGATATCAAAGGCATTCCTGCTGCGTTAGGTTGCTTTACGCACGACCCCAGTTTTGCTACAACGGCGAGTTGCGAAAGCAAGATAACGTTTATTGATGGGGAGAAAGGCATTTTGTTACATCGGGGCTACCCCATTGACCAACTGGCCGAGAAGAGTAGCTACCTTGAAACGGCTTATTTACTTATTCACGGAGAGCTGCCGAATAAAGAAGAATTTGAGGTGTTTAGTACGATTATTCGTCGCCATACGATGATTAATGAGTCGTTGAAAAAATTCTTTGATGGTTTCCGCCATGATGCTCACCCGATGTCCATGATGATGGGTGTGGTAGGTTCTTTGGCTGCTTTTTATCATGAAGGTTTAAACATGAACGATGAAGAGCATTTGATGATTTCGGCGCATCGATTGATTTCAAAACTGCCCACCATTGCTGCGGCCTGCTATAAGCACTCAATTGGTGAGCCTATTGTTTACCCCCGCAATGACTTGGATTACTGTGAGAACCTTTTGCACATGATGTTTTCTGTGCCATGCGAAGAATATGTAGTCAGTCCTGTATCTGCCAAAGCATTAAATTTATTATTTATTTTGCACGCGGACCACGAACAAAATGCGAGTACGTCAACGGTTAGATTGGTTGGTAGTACTGGCGCGAACCCATTCGCTTGTATTTCAGCGGGTATCGCTGCGCTATGGGGACCAGCTCATGGCGGTGCTAATGAAGGCGTGTTGAAAATGCTGGATGAAATTGGCAGCGTAGAAAATATTCCTAAATACTTAGCAAAAGCAAAAGACAAGAATGACCCGTTTAAATTAATGGGATTTGGCCACCGGGTATATAAGAACTTTGACCCGCGTGCGACCATTATTCGTAAAGTGTGTTACGAAGTGCTTGAAGAGACCGGCATTGAAGATCCTATGTTTGAGTTGGCGATGAAGCTTGAAGAAATTGCGCTAAAAGATGATTATTTCGTTGATCGTAAACTGTATCCAAACGTAGATTTTTACTCCGGTGTTATTTATAAAGCCTTAGGCATACCCGTTAGCATGTTCACGGTTATGTTTGCTTTGGCAAGAACATCAGGCTGGGTGTCTCATTGGCTAGAAATGATGGCAGATGATGATGGCCGTATTGGCCGCCCTCGCCAACTGTACAAAGGCGCACCAAAGCGTGATTATGTACCGCTTGAAAATCGCTAAATACTATTAGCCTTTGGTTATAAAAAAACGCACGTTTACGTGCGTTTTTTTATGCGCTGAGAGAAGTGCTTTAGGGGTAGCGTTTTTAGAGTGACGCTTTAAAAAAGCTCGTCGATGGTTTGCTGCTGCCCCGATGCTGAAGAACCAGTATTGGAGCTACCTTGCGAGTCTGTCGCAGGGGTGTTGTCTTCTCGAAAGTATTCAAAAATGGCCTTTGGGTTAGACGGGTTGGACTTTAAGCCAGTGTCAGGATCAATTAACAAGCCAACAATGCCTTCGGGCTGCGAAAGAGGAATATTGGGGGTGCCCTTAAGCGCTTCTGTCATGAACGCCATCCAAATAGGAAGCGCTGCTCGGCCACCGGTTTCTCTATTGCCTAACGGCTTACTGTTATCGAAACCTACCCAGGCCACGGCAACAAGAGAGGGGTTAAAACCGTTAAACCAGGCATCGCGTTGGTCATTTGTGGTGCCAGTTTTGCCGGCTAAGTCGCTGCGACCTAAGCTGAGGGCTCGTCTACCGGTGCCGCGTTTAACAACATCTCTCAGCAAGGAGTTAATTAGATAACTTAATTGTGGGGATATGACGCGTTCAGCGCGGTTAATAGTTGGAGGGATGTGCTCAGTTGTTAATGCGTCACCAGAGAGCATGTCTAATGGGGGGGTGAGGATGGTGCTATCTAAAAGGTTGTCGTCGATTGCTGATGGTTCTTGTATTTCAACGGCAATAGCCGGGTCCGCTTTAAATAATTCATCGCCCGCATAAGAGATAATTCGATCAATAAAATAAGGCTTGACGCTGAACCCGCCATTGGCAAACACCGAGTAGGCGGCGGCCATTTGATACGGGTTGGCGCTACCGCTGCCTAGGGATAACGATAAATTTTTTGGCAAAGCCGCCGGTTTAAAGCCAAAGCGAGTAGCGAAATTCCGTACGTACGAGACGCCAATATCTCTAAGGATACGGATTGAAACCAGATTTCTTGAATGAATGAGCGCTTCACGCAAACGCGTTGGGCCAAAAAATTTACCGCTGTAGTTTTCAGGTCGCCATTGTTGTTCAAGCCCAGCATCATTGAAGACCACGGGGGCATCATTAATCAACGTAGCGGTTGAATACCCTTTAGATAGGGCAGCGGAATAAAGAACGGGTTTAAAGCCAGAGCCCGGCTGGCGGTTGGCTTGATAGGCACGGTTAAACTTACCAGAGTAATAGTCGTAACCGCCGACAAGCGCGGTCAAGGCGCCGTCATGTGGCCGTATGGCAACCATCGCACCTGATACGTTGGGCACTTGTGCGAGCTCAAATTCATCGCTATTTGGTTTTTGACGAATACGCACCATGTCACCGACAGATAAAATGTCAGCAGCTTTCGTTGGTTGCTTTCCTTGCTTGTTTTCGTTTATGTAAGGCCAGGCCCACTTTAAATCCTGCCAAGTGATCTCAATGGCTTGGTTATCCTTTAATAAAACCGAGATGCTTTGTTCAGAAAGCCTACTAACAATAGCGGGTTGGGTTTCGCCAATGTTTTTGAATGTAGACAGGGAGCTTAAGTCCAACGTATCACTATTTGGAGAAAAATCCTCAATATGCCCTAAAATTCCACGGTAGCCGTGTCGTCTGTCATATTGGTGTAATGCATTTTTAACCGCATGATTGGCGGCATCTTGCTGAACGGCATTGATAGTCGTGTAGACGTGCATACCCGTGGTGTATATGTCGGCCCCATACATGTCATGCATTTTGCTACGAACCATCTCAGCAACATAGGGTGCATCAAGTTCGACTATGGCGGCGTGTAATTTTGCGCTCAGAGGTTCAGCGAGCGCATCGTCAAATTGCTGTTGATTGATATAGTCAAGGCTTAGTAAACGATTAAGCACATAATTGCGTCGCGTCAATGCGCGGCTTGGGTTGGTTATGGGGTTAAATGCCGAGGGTGCTTTCGGCAATCCGGCAATCATCGCTTGTTGGGCCAGGGTAAGTTCGTTAAGTGTTTTACTGTAATAAACTTCAGCCGCCGCTGCGATGCCGTACGAACGGTGCCCAAGATAAATTTTATTTAAATAAAGGGTAAGAATATCTTCTTTGCTCAGTTGTTGCTCGATGATAAGGGATAAGAAAATTTCACGAATTTTGCGACTATAGGTTTTTTCGCGAGATAAAAAGAAATTACGTGCGACTTGCATGGTAATAGTGCTGCCGCCCTGTTTTTTCTTGCCCGTTAAGATAAGTTGGCTAGCTGCGCGCATTAAGCCAAAAATATCGACACCCGAATGCTGAAAAAAGTCTTTATCTTCAGCCGCAAGAAAAGCGTGTATTTGCGCCTTGGGGATGCCCTCAAACGTTGTAGGAATACGCTTTTTCTCGCCAAATTTAGCTATCAGCAAACCTTCGTTGCTGTAGACGCTCAGCGGTGTTTGGAATTGGATTTTTTTTAACGAACTGGGGTCGGGCAGGCCCGGCATCAGCGAATATTTAACATAGACTAACGCGCCGCCTATTAACAGTATGCTAATTAGGATGAACCACTTGAGGGCAGTTTTAACGAAAGACGGAGCTGGTTGAGTCATACCCTAATTAGAATCGAAAACAATTGAAAGCTGTGAATGTTGTGATATTGTATTAGCATTGTGAAGGAAATCACATTAACATTAACTTAATGAATATACTTTAAATAAAA
>JBDOOJ010000100.1:0-2892 GCA_039830885.1 Cycloclasticus sp. | reverse complement strand
AATGGAAATGGCTTCGGGCGCATGAAAACGATGACCAAACGATGTGTTTGATGTGGCTATGCCTAAAAATTCAGCAGCGATGATGTCATCACCAAACAATAGAACAGCAGAGTGAACCGGCCTTACAAAACTAACATTTGAACTGCCCCAGCGCATACGTTTGGCAATCGGTAAGCGGCTAAGTGCTTTTTCAATAATGACAGGAATAAGCTCTTGAGCCGGTAAGCCTTTTTCAAGCTTGTTGTAACTCAGCCACTCACCTTTGTCGGTTTTAAGTGTGCCTAAATCAGCAAATTCAGCGCCACAACCACGTGCAAAGCCCATGGCAGCTTTGCTTGGGTTACCTTCTTTATCGTAAGCGGCAGCCACGGCGGGCCCGCGTTTTTCAACTTGGCTGTCTTCTTGAGCTGTTTGAACAGCTTCAATCCAAATGGCTAAGCGACGAGGGGTGGCGTAGGTATGGGTGGTTGAAAAGCTTAAGTTTGCTTCTTTAAGCCCATCAATGACACCGTTTAATAAGTGATCACGTAGCGTTGTTAGCGTTATCGGTGGAAGCTCTTCACAACCGAGTTCAAAAAACAGATCTTTTGTTGTGGCCATTATGATGTCTCCCCTTTGTTTAACATAGGGAAGCCTAATGCCTCACGGGATTCGTAATATGTTTTTGCTACCATTTTAGACAGGGTACGCACGCGAAGAATAAAGCGCTGTCGCTCTGTAACAGAAATAGCGTGGCGAGCATCCAATAAATTAAAGGTATGAGATGCTTTTAATACTTGCTCGTACGCTGGCAATGGTAAGTTTTTATCAATCAATAGCTTGCAGGCTGTTTCGCATTCATCAAACTGTGTAAACATGTGCTCAATATTGGCGTGGTCAAAGTTAAATTCAGATTGCTCCACTTCATTTTGATGAAAGACATCGCCATAGGTAACAGGCCCATTTTTTGTGTTGGCCCAGACAAGGTCGTACACGCTTTCAACGCCCTGAATGTACATCGCGATGCGTTCAAGCCCGTAGGTTATTTCGCCACTAACGGGTTTGCAATCTAAACCGCCTACTTGTTGAAAGTAAGTAAACTGCGTGACCTCCATGCCGTTAAGCCACACTTCCCAGCCAAGCCCCCATGCGCCAAGTGTTGGTGATTCCCAGTTATCTTCAACAAAGCGGATATCGTGCTCAAGCATATCCAGGCCGAGGTGGGTTAACGAGCCCAAATATAAATCTTGAATATCCGTTGGCGATGGCTTAATCAATACCTGAAATTGGTAGTAATGTTGTAATCGATTAGGGTTTTCACCAAAGCGACCATCGGTGGGGCGGCGTGACGGTTGAACGTAAGCAGTCGCCCAAGGCTCAGGGCCAATGGCACGTAAAAACGTAGCAGGATGAAAAGTTCCAGCGCCGACTTCAAGGTCTAACGGCTGAAGAATAACGCAGCCCTGCTCAGCCCAGTATTCTTGCAACGCAAGGATAAGGCCCTGGAATGTTTGGAGGTCTTGATTAGATTTTGACACGTAAAATTTGAGGCTAAATTAAATAAAGGAGAAGTATATCCAATAAGCTTAACATTATCATTAAAACAGCTTCATAAAGGCCGTGTATGTAAAGGCCTCAAAACAAAGGCCTATCCGGTATAATGCATTTAATTAAAGTATTTAGTGAGCACTATGGCAACACAACGTAAAGCAGTCGCCCTTATTTCAGGCGGTTTAGATTCATTATTAGCAGCAAAAGTGATGCTGGAGCAAGGCATTCACGTAGAAGGTATTAATTTTTACACGGGTTTTTGTGTGGAAGGGCATACGCATGCGATTCGTAAAAAAGACAAGGCCAAGCCGAAGCGTAATAACGCATTATGGAGCGCTGAACAATTAGGCATTAAGCTGCACATCATTGATGTTATTGAAGAATATAAAGATGTGTTGATTAACCCAAAGCACGGCTACGGTCAAAACATGAACCCGTGTTTGGACTGCAAAGTGTTTATGGTGAGCAAAGCCAAAGAGTGGGCGGATGAAAACGGCTTTGATTTTATTATTACCGGTGAGGTGATTGGGCAACGCCCGATGTCGCAACGTAAAGAGACGATGCCGGTTATTTCAAGAGAGTCGGGTGCCGATGACCGTTTATTAAGGCCGCTATGCGCGCAAAACTTACCTGAAACATTGCCGGAGAAAGAAGGCTGGGTAAATCGCGATGAGTTATACGGTTTTAGTGGCCGTACACGGAAGCCGCAAATGGCGTTGGCTGAAAAATTTGGTTTTGATGATTATGCTCAACCCGCTGGCGGTTGTTGTTTCCTAACGGATAAAGCGTATTCGGTAAAGCTAACGGATTTGTGGGCATCGCGTGGCAAGAAAGAATATGAAATTGACGACATTATGTTGTTAAAAGTGGGGCGTCATTTTCGACCTAAGCCACACTTTAAATTGATTATTGCGCGCGAAGAAGGCGAGAATCATTTCTTGCAAGGCTACAGAAAGCAATTTGTTACCTTAAGAACAATGAGCCATAAAGGCCCGTTAACCTTGTTGGATGGCACGATTGAAGATGGCGATTTAGAGTTGGCTGCAAAAATTGTGGCGCGTTTTAGCCAAGGGCGCGACGCAGATACGGTGGATGTTGAAGTCGCTGAATTAGGCGAAGTGATTCAGAACATTAGCGTAAAGCCATTTGCGGTTGATGAAATCCAAGAGGCTTGGCGGGTATGATAGAGCTAGATGCGCGTCGATTGATGTGCCCTATGCCTGTTATAAAAACGCAAAATGTGATTAAAACGATGGCATTTGGCGATAACTTGCGGGTAACGTGCACAGATCCCGGCGTTTTGCAGGATATTCCCGCCTGGTGCCGAATCAATGGCCATACCGTGTTAAAAACGGAAGAAAT
>JBDOOJ010000015.1:0-10160 GCA_039830885.1 Cycloclasticus sp. | reverse complement strand
TCACTAGATAACGCCAGACTGACCGTATCTAGCTTAAATGATTTGCTATACTTTCTATTCGACATTTGGACACCTCTTTATAATATTAACTTAAAAATGTGTGTCCGTTAATTGGGGTACGCCTCATCACGTACTGATTACATGATTACATGATTACATGATTACATGATTACAATCACTAACAAGCCATCCATTAGGAGAACAAAATGAAAACAGCCATTTATTACGGCCCAGAAGATATACGCTGCGGCGAAAAAGCCGAACCCAGCATTAGCGAGCCCCACCAAATTTTAGTTGAAGTGAGTGCCACGTCTATCTGCGGATCTGACCTTCACCTATACCGCGGCGCAATGGATCCCATTATGGAACGCGGACATTCACAAATTGGCCATGAATTGATTGGTCGCGTTAGCGAAGTCGGCAAGGGTGTAGGTAAGTTTAAAGTAGGCGATCGCGTTTCAATGGCTTATTCATGCTCTTGCGGCGAATGTTACATGTGCGAAGTAGGCCAAACCGCGCATTGCGAAACCACCCAAAAAGCCGTGTACGGTTTTGGCATACCATTTGGCGATTTAAACGGTACACACACAGAAGCGTTGATTTTGCCACATGCAGAAGGTCACGTTATTAAAGTGCCAGATGCCATTGATGATGCTTCTGCGCTCTCCCTTTCATGCAGTTTGCCGTCTGCGATTATCGCTAATAGTCTAGCCAATATTCAACCCGGTGAAAACGTAGCCATTATTGGTTGTGGCCCAACGGGCTTGTTGGCTATGGACATTGCTTTAGGTAAATCGGCTGGGCAAGTTGTGTGTATCGATCAACTTGATTACCGCCTAGCAGTGGCTGCTAAAAAAGGCGCTACAACCTTCAATTCAACAAAAGAAGGCTGGAAAGAAGAAGCCCTCGCATTAACGGCTGGCAGAGGCTTTGATAAAATTATTGAGGTCGTTGGCTACCCAGAAACATTGCAAATGTGTCTGGATTTAATTCGCCCAGGCGGCACCATTGCCGCGATTGGCGTATTTTGCGACCAAGAATTTAATTTGGTATTGGCCGATGTTTTTTTACGCGACATTAGCCTGCACATGAACGGTTTTGCCAACGTACAACCGTATATGTGGGAAGGCATTCGTTTAATGGAACGTGGCGTGATTAACCCCGCTGAATATTTCTCACATGAATTTAGTTTAGACAATATTGATAAAGCGTTTAAAACATTTTATGACAAGTCTGATAATGTATTGAAAACATTAATTAGACCTTAAATACTCTACTCTTTCCCGCCTTTCTCCTTAAAGGTGAGAGGTAACTAAAGCCATAACTTCGCTTACTCCACCCCTCCCCCTGGCAGGGGGAAGGTTGGGATGGGGGTTGTAACTACAAATATGTGAATGGCTTAATTTCTGGCATTTTACCCCCACCCTAGCCCTCCCCCTTAAAGTGGGAGGGAATTTAAAATCAACTAATTGTTGAGCGCTTTAACTCCTCCAGTTTTTTTGGAGTAAAAATAAAGAACCAGCTGCGTCTGTTTATGCTCCTTCCCCCTTAAAGGTGGAGGGAACTAAAAAGCGTAGCTTCGGATACTTTGTGCCCCCTCCTCTTTAATTAATAAAGAAATTAAAAAACCGTATCTTCGCGTGCTTTCCACCCCTTCCTCCTGGCAGGGGGAAGGCTGGGATGGGGGTTGTAACTCGAATATGTGAATGGCTTAATTTCTAGCATTTTACCCCCACCCTAGCCCCCCCCTTAAAGGCGGGAGGGGATCAAAAACCATGATCTCGCGCACTCCACCCCTCCCCCTTAAAGGTGGAGGGAATAAAGCAACTTTAGCCCGTACTTCACCCCCGCTGGAGACAAACAACAGTATCCCGTACTTTACCACTCCGACTTAAAAGGTGAAAAATTTAAGAATATTCAACACCCACAAAAAAGCCCGCGATTCAATGGCGCGGGCTTTTTTGTTTCTACAATTAATTCAGCTGATAAACACTATGATTGCGGTTTAAATTTTGAATGATCAAAACCCTCATGCGATTCAATATTCGCAGGCACCAAACCAAATGCGGTTTGTTTACTTAAATTATGTTGGTTCAATTCATCCTGCTTTAAATCCCACGCCTTATGCATTTTATAGAACGGTATTTCCGGCCATAAATGGTGAATTAAGTGATAGTTTTGATACACCATTAAAGGGTTCAAAAGCCACTCCCAACCCATTCGCATGGTGGTCGCCATGTATTTATCTTCCGTTTGGCTAACCGTTGCAGGGTAGTGCGGCAAAATAACGAAAACCACCGCAATTAAGAACAGCGTGATGCGCGAAGGAATAAACCACAGCATGAACAACTCATGGCCGTATTCGAAGTGTAATGCGATGACAAACAGCACAATCAACGATGAATAATAAACAACCAATTGCAGCCAATGCCTTTTCATCACCTTGCCACCATGCCTAAGGAAATAATAAATATACCAAGCATCAAAAAATGACCACCGAAAAGGCACTTGCCACCAGGGTGCTTCGTGCTCAAACCGGTCTGGGTCTTTCGGGCCATTGGTATAAATATGATGCTGATTATGCACCCAACGTAACGCCACCATTGGCGCGTATGGAAATAGGAAAAACAAGCCAATGGCTCCAACCGTTTCATTAATTTTTTTATTACTGGATAAGGAGTGGTGCGAGGCATCATGTATAACGCTGAACAAGCCATACGTTAGCAGCCCGTTGATAATAGCCCCTTGCCACATAGGCAATTCGCCAGCCAGTGCGTAATACCAAACTGAGCCAATGCCGGTCATAACAAACACAAAAAGCGCCATCGTGGGAATCGCTAACGCCGGCGCTCGTCTTAGAGATTCAAAATATTCTTCACTCGTTGCTGCTTGTTCTGCACTCATTAAATTCTCCTGTGAAACTCTCATTTATCTTTCATTTTTAGTCGTATTATTTAAACAGCATCAAAACAAAATAAGAAGTGTCATTATTTGACAGGGCGGTGTCATTAAGTGACACTTGTATGTGCCAGTAGCCACTCTGTCATAACAAAATATGTCACTACCCAACACATTACCGGTTAACTATATACAAATGGCCATTCGAGCATTGGTCAACGAAGGCATTGATACCCGTGACATTTTACGTGGAACCGACCTATCCATAGAACAATTAAAGGACAACGACACTGTTTCGTTGGATGATTTTGTTACCGTTATATTAAACACTCGGCAAGTCACGGATAACCCGGCTATTGGGCTATTACTGGGCTCTTTACTTCACCCGTCCACGCACGGCTCTGTCGGCTGGGCGGCGATTAATAGCCCCACATTAACAGATGCCATCAACATTTTTCAGCGATACAGTCATACTCGCACACCCTTCATTTTGTACAACACAATGAATCGTGGTGACCAGTACATCATCCGCCTTACCCTCACCAAGAACCTCAAAGCGGCACATATGATTTTTGTTGAAGCCATGCTGATGTTATTACAGCACGTCATCGAGTTTATTTTAGGACGGGCGATGAGCGAGGGCTCCTTGCATATTAATAGTTCTGCGCCAAGCTATGCCAAACACTATGCTGATTTCTTTCATTGCCCGATTTATTTTGATGCGGCTCACCTCGAGATTCACCTACCTCTCGCATTGAAAGACACCATCAACCCTAGCGCGGATAAACAAATGTATGAGCTGGCATTGGAGCAATGTCAAGAATCTTCACACCAATTACAACGAAACAGTAGCGCACAAACAGATGTACATAATTATATTTCTAGCCACTTGGGTCATGCACTGACCTTAGTCGATGTTTCACAAGCAATGAATGTTTCGGCCCGTACCTTAATCCGCCAACTTAAAAAACAACACACCTCGTTTCAAGCTATTAAAGATGAGGTATATGCGTTTCAATCTGCCAACTACCTTCGCCGTAGCAGCGTATCTATTAATGCTTTGTCGGTTATTTTTGGCTACCAAGACGCTGCGAATTTTCGGCGTAGTTTTCGGCGCTGGTTCGGGATTAGCCCGCAACAATACCGCGACGAACAGCAATAATTAAATCTTACCCTAGTCTCGAATAGACACTACTGGTTGTCTTTTTCTATTTTACCCAAGCGATACGCCAACTGCGGACGCGTCATACCCAAAGAGCGTGCAGCACTTGATAAATTACCACGGGCGCGGTTAACTGCTTCTTGCAAAATAGTTTCTTCTATTTCAAATAAATTATTTTGCGCGGTAAAAAACATATCAACAAATTCACTGTAAATACCTTTTTTATCATCTTTAAGAGCACCGTCTTCACTTACTTTTGATAATTGAGCTTGATCCACATCAATCATTGCAAACAAGTGCTGTAACTCAATATTCCCGCCGTTATCACACAGCAAAACACCACGCTCGATAACGTTTTCCAACTCCCGAATATTTCCCGGCCATTGATACTTTTCTAACTGCACCATCGCTTGGTCAGAGACGCCTCTTATCACTTTTTGGTACTTTACTTGGTACTCAGAAATAAATGCTTTGACCAACAAATGAATATCCCCCACACGCTCTCGTAACGGCGGAATTTGCACAGGGTAAACATTCAAGCGATAGTACAAGTCTTTACGAAACAGCCCTGCCTCTACTTTATCCAATAAATCGGCATGGGTTGCGGCCACAATACGCACGTCAACCGGAACAACCCTTTCTCCACCGACCCTTTCCAGCTCGCCTTCTTGTATTACACGCAATAATTTTGCTTGGGCGGAATACGACATATCACCCACTTCATCCAAAAACAGCGTGCCTTTATCCGCTCTTTCAAAACGACCTGCGCGCGATTTATGAGCGCCCGTATAAGCGCCTTTATCCACGCCAAATAGTTCTGCTTCCAATAAGTCATCTGGAATAGCAGCACAGTTAACCGCTATAAACGGCTCATCCGCTCTACTACTTTTACGGTGGACAGAACGCGCAAACAGTTCTTTACCCACGCCTGTTTCACCTAACAGCAACACTGTCACGGGGCCTTGAGCGGCCTTTTCAAGCAAGCCATACGACGATTTAAAGGCGGCTGAGTTACCAATGATATGTTCGTCTAACTTTTCGACACCAAACATTGAGGACCTCAGCGTAGTCACTTCATCACGCAAATCTAAAATTTGGTCGACAACGCTGCTGGGTTCATAATACTTACTCAGCTCTTCAGGCTTATCCCACTCTGCAAATGGTTTTCCTATAATGGTACAACTTTCATGCTGACAAGCACGGCACTGTTCTTCAGAAAATAAAATAGATTGGCCAGTGAATTCAGTGCTATAACCGCTGGCATAACCTACCTCCATCCAGCAAACCGACTCTTCCGATACACCAAATTTCTTAAGATGCACTTCACTTTCGTAAGAATTTTCCCAGCGTATTTCCATGTAGAATTTCTTAGCTTGAATATCTAACTCAAATTGCACGGGTATTACTTTTACAATACCTTCAAGCTGATGCAACTGCGGCCCCACTAAAAATTGATCTTTCTCACTGGCGTCGGGGCGCATCTTTTTAGCCATTTTGGCGTCTTCAACTCCGGCTTTAAAGCCCGTGCGCATCATCACACCTTTTGCACGATCTATACCGAGGGTATGAATAAGTTCTGCGCGCAATGAGCCCATCGCTTCACTGTGCATGAGCAACATGCGTTGTTCATCCAACCAGATGTGCCCCGTCTCGGGAGAGAAACGAATGCGTTCTTTTAAATCATCACTCGAAGGATAAGAATAATCTTCTGTTATTTTTGTTTTGCTCATTTTTTTTACTGCCACCAAACTAATGAACCAAGACTACTCGAAAAAATTAATCATTTCATCAAGTTTTTACGAAATGATAAAAAGCAACTTAAAACCAATCGTCCAGTTCTGCTCCTTCAAGCTCCCCCAACGCATATTCGTTGAATACTTTATAACTTTTCCAATCATGAATTTTTTGGTTCACTTCAAGCAACTCTTGATCACTTATATCCTCTGATTGAACTCCATACTTTTCAAGCATTTGGTCACTATACTTATTACATTTCGTTAGAAAATCAATAATGATGTCTTTTTTATCTGCCAAGGAAATTGTGCGTTCGCTCATCTTGTTCTCACTTTATATTGACCGTGATTGTTATTAACGATAATGTCAGTCTAAATTAATCATCACAAGTCGCATGAAAAAGAAAATAATTATCGCCATTACCGGTGCAACCGGCGCTATTTACGGTACTCGTTTACTGGAGATTCTGCAAACGGTCGATGACGTTGAAAGCCACTTAATTCTTTCCAGCGCAGGCGCATTAACCGCGCAATACGAATTGGGCTTAGACAAACAAGCCATTTCTGCATTAGCCGATGTTGTTCACAGCCCAAAAGACATTGGCGCAACGCTTTCCAGCGGTTCATTCATCACCCACGGCATGGTGATTGCGCCTTGCTCTATGAAAACACTGGGCTGCATTGCCAATGGCATTGCCGATAATTTGGTATCGCGAGCTGCCGATGTGATTTTAAAAGAACGCCGCAAGTTGATTTTAATGGTGCGAGAAACACCGTTAAACTTAGTGCATTTACGTAACATGACAACCCTGTCTGAAATGGGCGCGATTATCGCCCCACCGGTACCGGCTTTTTATACCAAACCACAATCTATTGATGACATTGTTAACCACAGCGTTGGCCGAATTTTGGACACATTAGATATTGCTGATACGAATCACGTCAAACGCTGGCAGGGAATAAAAAACAACTTATAGGACTAAAACACGTGCTAACTAGACGAACGTTTATCAAATCAACGTTAGCGGCTAATATCGCGCTAGCTGCCCCCGCTTCGCTTGCACTAACTGCTATTAAACGCACGCAAACTGAACAAGCCTTGCTGATTTTTGCTGATGAGACATCACCTAACGCTGGCTTATTTGCACAACAGTTCAGCGAATCACAAGCTGGCATCAACCTCGATATTGGCTTGCACTTTGACACCTTCAACGCCTTTTGTAACGACAATAGCGATGGCTGGGTGAGCGGCATCACCCGTGATTCTGACTTTTTTGTTTTACAACAACTGGCTGCACAACAAGGCTACTTCACAGCCTATTCTGCCACCCATACGGCATCTGCTAGCGCATTAAAACACCGTGTAACGAGCAGTGCCGACAAAGCACCGCTGGTTGCGCAAGCTCTCGCTAATGCTGGAGCCAAATGGCCCATTTGGTTAGCCGAAAACTTGGCTATTTTGCAAAACACAACGGTTGCCAACAGCACTGCCGACAGCCAAACACAATCATTACCAGCCGCCAATGTTGACAATATCCTCGTCTCTTGGCTTTTTGTTCCAAACAACTCAACCATCGTATAAATAAAGATGAATAAACCGCTCCCACAAGGCATTAGCCTAGAACAGTTTAATGGCGCTATCGCTGATATCATCAAAATTATTGGTGATGAGTTTGTTTTTACCGATGACATTAAAGAACTACGTAGTTACCGCGACCCGTATAACACCACAAGGGATGAGGACTTCGCTCCTTCCGCTGCGGTTGCACCTAAAACGCTAGAACAAATCCAAAAAATTCTAGCGGTTGTTAACCAATATAAAATTCCGGTTTGGACCATTTCTACTGGCAAAAACTTTGCCTACGGTGGCGCCGCACCGCGTAAACCCGGCTACATCGTGCTAGATTTAAAACGCATGAACCGCATTATTGAGGTGAATGAAAAGCACGGCTACGCGATTGTTGAACCCGGCGTTAGCTATTACGATTTGTACAATTACATTCAAGAAAAAGGTTACAAACTTTGGATTGATTGCGCCGCACCGGCTTGGGGCGGCATTGTGGGTAACACCTCCGACCACGGCGCGGGCTACACGCCGTATGGCGACCATCTGCTGATGCAATGTGGCATGCAAGTGGTGCTAGCCGATGGCACGGTCGTTGAAACGGGCATGGCCGGTAGCGACAACAGCAAAACAGGCTCACTCTATAAATATGGACAAGGCCCTTGGGTTGACGGCTTATTTACCCAATCTAACTTTGGCGTTATCACTCGCATGGGCATTTGGTTAATGCCAGAACCACCTGGCTACACACCGTTTATGGTGACCTTACCGCATGAACAAGACCTTGAGTTAATCACCGATTTAGCGCAACCATTAAAACTTAATATGGTGATTCCCAATGCCGCCACCACCGTGGATTTATTGTGGGAAGCCGCCATGTCGCACACCAAGGCACAGTACTACACCGGCAGAGGCCCCATGCCAGACAGTGCACGCAAAAAACTGGGCGCCGATTTAGGTTTAGGCGTGTGGAATTTTTACGCTGCGGTATACGGCCCACCACCGATCATGAAAAATAATATGGATTTAATCCGCGACACTTTCAGCAAAATCCCCGGTGCAGAATTTCATTACGACGACACCCGTAAGGGTAGCCCCGGCTGGGACTATCGTGCGGAGCTTATGCGTGGCAAACCCAATATGACAGAGTTCAGCTTACTTAACTGGGTTGGCGGCGGTGGCCATATCAACTTCTCACCGATTTCCGCCGTAAATGGCAAAGATGCGTATCGCCAGTTCGATATGATTCGTAACCGCGCTCACGAGTTTGATTTTGATTACATCGGAGAATTTCTCGTCGGTTGGCGCGACCAGCACCACATCTTTATGTTGATGTTTGACCGCATGAATGCGGAAGAGAAAAAGCGCGCCCATGACTTATTCGACGCGTTGATAGATGATGCCGCCGATAACGGCTATGGCGAATATCGCACTCACTTATCGTTTATGGACAAAATTGCCGAGAGCTATTCATGGAACGACGGTGCCCTATTGAGTATGCAACAAAAAATTAAAGACGAGCTTGATCCAAACGGTATTTTATCGCCCGGAAAAATGGGTATTTGGCCAAAACGCATGAGGGACGACGCATGAAAAAGCGCCTAATAACCGTACTGCTCTTGGTGAGCACCATCAGCTTATTCGGCTGTGAACAGAACGAGCCTAGCAAGCCGGTTGCTGTTGAAAAACCTACTCCCGTTGTTAGCACACCTCTTGTTCAACCAACTAAAAACACTGCCCGTGCTGGCAGGGTGATTTACGAGTTGCACTGCGCTGGTTGCCATGATGCAGGACTTGGACACGCGGCGACGATGAAACTTAAACTTGCTCGAGCCGAAGGCATGGCGGTGCTTGTTCAACGCACTGATTTAACCAGTGCTTACATCAACCATGTCGTCCGCGATGGTTTATTAGAAATGCCGCCATTTCGCCCGACCGATATTAATGATGAAGAACTAGAAAACCTTTCTCAATATATTATTGATAGCGGGACGATTGATAACGGCAAGGCATACCAACAACAGGAAAAAAATAATGAGTGATAAGAACGTTCCTTTATCTGACAACGCGTTAAAAGTAGCAAAACGCATTGGCAGTTTGCGCGATTTTCTTGAATTTTTGAAGGAAAACGGCCAATGCATTAACTGGTCAGAAGAAGTCTACCCCGAACCTGACATCCGTAATGTTGCGGTTGCTGCGGGTAGAGATTCGATGAATGGCCCCGCTGTTATTTTTGACAATATCGCCGGTTACCCCGGTAAAAAAATGGTCTTGGGCGTACACGGCAGCTTTACCAACATTGCGTTGTTATTAGGCCACCCAAAAGGCACCACCATTAAAGAATTGTTCTACGATATTATTTCTCGTTGGGGTGCAGATGAAGCATTACTGGATTTTATCGAACCCGATAAAGCGCCCGTTAATGAGAACCGCCTCACCAGCAATTTTAATTTATACGAGCTATTACCCCTGTATCGAATCAATGAATACGACGGTGGCTTTTATATTGGCAAAGCCAATGTCGTTAGTCGCGACCCACGCGACCCTGATAATTTTGGCAAACAAAATGTCGGCATTTATCGCATTCAAGTACAAGCACCCGGTGAATTCACCTTACTGAGCGTGCCATCCCACGATATGGGGCGACACATTATGGCTGCTGAGCAAGAAGGCGTACCGTTGAAAATTTCTGTGATGCTGGGCAACCACCCTGCGATGTGCATGTTTGCTGCCACGCCTATAGGCTATGACGAGTCTGAATTTGCCTACGCCTCACAAATGATGGGCAGCCCAATGCGCTTAA
>JBDOOJ010000067.1:0-2909 GCA_039830885.1 Cycloclasticus sp. | reverse complement strand
GTTCCCAGAGCCAGAGCATGTATTCGATTTGGAACTATCGGCTGAAAGGCCATTAGCACGAGAAGATGTGATTAAAGTGATCAGTAATTTGAAAACTCAAGGCTTTCACCTGCAAATGCCGCCAAAGGTGGGCGCCCCGATTAGCAACATTACCATGCCAGACAGTTTGCACGGCTAAACATGCGAATTTCACGCTTATTTGTTGAGCATGACTTAGCCGAAAACAGCGTCATTACCCTAGAGTCAGATGCAGCGCATTACTTGCGTAATGTGTTGCGTTTAAAAAAAGGGTTTTTACTCACCGTTTTTAATGGCAAAGGTGGTGAATACGCGGCAACAGTGGCAGAGGTCAGCAGGAAAACTGTCAGCCTAAGTATCGGTGAATGGCGTGATGTGAATTTAGAATCGCCATTGGTCATTGAGTTGGGTTTAAGCGTGTCACGTGGTGAGCGTATGGATGTAGCCATTCAAAAAGCAACCGAACTTGGCGTCGCTGTTATTACGCCTGTTATTACGCAACATTGCGTTGTAAAACTAACGGATGAACGTCGGGTACAGCGTCATCAACATTGGCAAAGCATTGTGTATCGAGCGTGTGAGCAATGTGGGCGCAATGTCCCACCGTTATTAAATGTAACGCTTGATTTGGCTGATTGGTTAGGCGGTGATTTACCTCCAAGCAAAATTATATTTGAACCGGGTAAAGTGGAAACACTGAAAACGTATCAACAACCTGATGGCGCAGTTGCTGTATTGATTGGTCCGGAAGGTGGTTTCTCAGAACAAGAAGTGGATGATGCGCAGAGGGCAGGCTTTGTGGCCCTTGGGTTTGGGCCGCGGGTTGTTCGAAATGAAACAGCCGCGATAGCATCCATTGCCGCAATGCAGGTGTTATGGGGTGATATGGGTTGACTAGTCCCTTCCTCCTTGCAGGGGGAAGGTTAGGATGGGGGTTGGGTCGTTAATTTATAGTAAGTGGCTAGTTTTGGTGTTTCGCTGCCGCGAGGGCGTTCATTTCTTTTGCTTGCCCAAAAGAAACAGAACCAAAGAAAAAGGCACCCAAATCGCGTGAATTTATATATTTTTGGGTGTGCGCTAAACTCGCTACGCTCATACAACGCGCACACTATTCCAAAAAAATATAAATTCAAAGCACGATAAAGGGACTCCTAAGTCAAAAGCGCTTACTACGCCGGTTTTGATTTGCCTTCCCCGCTTGCACGAACTGAAAATTAATGATTAAAATATGGGACTCTACTGTGATTGTTTGAGCCTGTTTTGTAGGCGAGTTCCACAGTAGCTATTTTAATCGTTAGTTTTGAAGGCACCCTTCAGGGTGAGAGCAGTTGGGTGGCGTTTTTCTGGTTACTCTTTTGCTGCTATTGACAAAAGAGTTACTCGGCCTTTAGGGCGAAACACATGGAAGAACATTTTATCTATGTTTAAATAATGTAATGAAAATTTAAACCGGAGTACACCTATGCGCTTAGGCGTTGTAATGGACCCCATCGGGTCAATCAATATTAAAAAAGACACGACATTTGCTATGTTGCTTGAGGCGCAAAGCAGGGGTTGGGAACTGTTCTATATGGAGCAACAAGATTTGTACCTGTTTAATGGCACAGCCAAGGCTACTTATAGGCCGTTAACTGTTCAGCGTGATGAAAACAATTGGTTTGAGTTGGACGACACCATTGATGATCTGATGAGTGAGATGGACGCGATTTTGATGCGTGTTGACCCACCGTTTAATATGAATTTCATATACACGACCTACGTATTAGAACAAGCTGAGGCGCAAGGCGTTTTGGTGGTGAATAAGCCGCAATCGTTACGTGATGCGAATGAAAAGCTGTTTACCGCGTGGTTTCCGGAGTGTTGCTCCCCGACACTCGTTACATCTCAAACGCAGCGCATTAAGGATTTTTTGATTGAACACGAAGATGTGATTGTTAAGCCGCTTGACGGTATGGGTGGCGCGTCTATTTTTCGTTTAAAGAAAGCCGATCATAATTTGGGTGTCGTTTTAGAAACAATGACAAATCACGGCAAAGAACTAACGATGGTTCAGCGTTATTTGCCTGAAATTAAGCAGGGTGACAAACGGATTCTTATTATTAATGGCAAACCGGTCCCATACGGTTTGGCGCGTATTCCTGCAAAAGGTGAAACGCGTGGTAATTTGGCGGCCGGTGGTACGGGGGAAGGGCGTGAGTTAACCGATAGAGAATATTGGTTGTGCGAGCAGATTGGACCAACATTGATTGAAAAAGGCTTGATGTTTGTAGGCTTAGATGTCATTGGTCATTATGTGACGGAAATTAATGTCACCAGTCCAACGTGTGTTCAAGAGCTGGATAATTTGTATGGCTTGAACATTAGTGGTTTATTGATGGATTGCATTGAGGAACAGTTAGCAAAGCGGTGACTTCTACAGCCATTTCATCGGGGGATAAACTAGGGTTAACGTTATTTATGGCGGGCATTGTGCACGCTCTGATTATCTTGGGAATAAGCTTTGATGTAGATATTCCCCGCTCGATGAGCAAAGTGCTAGAAATTGTTTTAGTCACAAAACCTGATAAAGAACGGCCTGATAAGGCGGATTTCCTAGCTCAAGAAGACCAAGTTGGTAGTGGCGATGCTGAAGAAAAAGCGATCAATCAGCAGCAAGCGGCGCCTCAGCCGATGAAAAAAGCGGTACTGACAGAATCCGATAAAACTCAAAAAGCACAGGCACAAGCTCAAAAAGTTTTGTTGCAAGCTGAAGCTGAGGTGGCGATTGATGCAAGTAATAAGAAAGTGCCGAAAGAAAGTAAAGTGCTTACGACAGCCGACTTGTTGCGACAAAGCGAAGAAATTGCACGTTTGCAAGCTGAATTGAATGAGGCCATTACAAGCTATTCGAG
>JBDOOJ010000065.1:0-10455 GCA_039830885.1 Cycloclasticus sp. | reverse complement strand
CGTGGCGGCGTAGGCCAAAGCTCGGTCCACTGGATGCAAGAAACAGGGCAGCGCTTAGGCATTACTCGTGGTGGCTCTGCCACATCAATGACGACTTTTTTATCCTCAGGTATGAACGGCGGTTACCCTGCGCCTGGCGTGATAACGGTAACAGCGTTGAACACGAATATCCCCGACTTGATTAAAGCAGATGGCGATACACCAACCACAGCTGGTGAAGTGCTGGCATACGCGGCTAAAGGAAAATTAACCGGTGATATTACGTCATGGAAATATGATCCTCCTGAACAATCAATGGGTGATAACGACTTGTGGGCTAACGCTGCTGGTGCCTCTGGCGGTTGGGGTGACCCACTTGAAAGAGAAAACAGCTCGGTTGTAGAAGATATCCGTATTGGCCAATTACCTGAAGATTTTGCAAAAACAATGTATGGCGTTGTTGCTACAAAAGATGAAGACGGCATGGTGACAATGGATGAAGCAGCAACTAAGCAAGAGCAAGACGCGCTGTATGCAAGCCGTAAAGCAGACTCTAAACCGGCTGTTGAATGGTGGAAAGAACAGAAGGCAAAAGTTGAATCTCACACAATAAGGGAAGAGCTTTTGGAAATGTATCGCAGTTCAACCAGCTTTGCGGGCTATGACAAACATTACAGAAATTTTTGGCAATTAGACGATGATTTTGAAATTTAAATAACGTTATTAAATAGCTAAAAATTAGGAGAAAAAAATGGAAGTAGTTGATAAAGGTTTATTACAACAATTAGTTGAAGGTCAAATTTCAGATATTGATGTGGATGAAATGAGGCGCATGACCAAGAAAGACCCAGAACGTTTTTGGACCTACTTGGATATTTTGCAAGAAAAAGTCACGTGGGATAATAAAATATTAATGCGTTTAAATGACCATTTGTACATCGTTATGAATGGAACTGAACGCATTGTTAAATGTGATTGTGGGCATGAATATGGCGATTATCGCGTCAATTGGAAATTACATACTGATATTCGAACACGTGATACTCAAGATAGTATGGAACAGGTTTACTATCCAGCTGCGGCGGCACCCGATCCAGAATGGATGGAACTTCGTGAGTTTTATTGCCCTGGCTGCACTGCTCAATTAGCGGTTGAAATTGTTCCGCCCGGTTACCCGCTAATATTTGAATCTTTCCCCGACCTTGATAGGTTTTATAGAGAAATGATGGATAAACCATTGGCTGACGAATCGCCTGATTGGTTTAAAGATAAAACAGCAGACTTTTTAGCTGCACTATAAATTTGAGCTAGGTTAGTGTGCTTTTAAGCACCTTCAAGCAAATCTAGCCCTGTTGGGTATAAAAATTTAGGAGAACACATGTCAGTTTCTAAAGAACAATTACAAAAAGATAAAAAATACATCTTAGCCCTTGATGCGGGCGGCACAATGACCGACACCATCTTGGTAAAAGATGATGGCACATTCACCGTGGGCAAAGCGCTTACTAACAAACAAGATGAAGCAGCCAGCTATAAGGAATCTGTAGAAGACGCGGCGCAAAGTATTGGTATTACGTCCAGAGAAGCGCATGAAAATGCATCGGTTAGTATTTATGCCGGTACAGGTATGCTTAATACACTGCTAACGGGCACGGGCAAAAAAGTAGGTTTGCTAGTCACGCGTGGTTTTGAAGATATGTCTATTATGGAAGGTGGGCTAACCTATCTAGGGCAAACACAGTCTGAAATATTACATAACCAATTGCACAAACATACGAGGCCGATGGTTGATCGCCAAAATGTTCATGGTGTGAGTGAGCGTATCAGTGGTGGCAGCTATTTCATGGGCAAACACATTGACCCTGGTACTGTTATGGTTCCGCTGTGTTTAAAACATATCAAAGAAGGAGTAAAGAAGCTCATCAAAGCTGACGTTGAGGTGATTGGTATTTTGTTCATTAATTCATATATAGAACAAAGCCATGAACACAAAGCGAAAAGCGTTGCATTAGATATGCTTAAAGATGCAGGTATTGATATTCCTGTTGTATGTTCATCGGACATTGCGCCGGTCAGCAAAGAAAACAATCGTTTAAAAAGTTTACTGCTCCAGTGTTTTGCAGCAGAACACACACGCGAAACCATTGCGGATGTTGAAAAAACAGCGATTGAAGATGGCTATAGTGCACGTTTGCTTACCTTATTGTCGTATGGCGGTGCGGTTAATGTTGAATACCCACGCTTGTATGAAACTGTTATCTCAGGGCCTATTGGCGGCATGATGGGAGCTCAAGTGATGAGCCAAAAATTAGGCTTAAAAAATGTGTGTACCGCCGATATGGGTGGTACTAGTTTTGATGTGGGCCTTATCGTTAATAATATGTTGTCTATTCGGAAGGACCCTGACTTTGCTGGCCACCGTTTGGCCTTGCCAATGGTTGCCATTGATTCGGTTGGTTCTGGCGCCGGTTCGGCCGTTTGGATTGATGAATATAAGCGCTTACATGTAGGCCCAGAAAGTGCTGGTGCTGAGGTGGGTATTTGTTATAAATACGATAAATTAACAGTGACAGATGTAAACGTTGCTATGGGTTATGTAGACCCTGATTACTTCTTGGGTGGTAAAGTAAAGTTAGATGTTGAAAAGGCCAAAGCAGCGTTAAAAAAGGTGGTTGCAGATCCACTCGGGCTTGATATTTACCAAGCTGGCAAAGGAATCCTTTCAGTCGTTAATGCACAAATGCGCGATGCTGCCAAAGCCATTCTTGTTTCTAAAGGCTATAACACGGGTGACTTTACGATGATGTGTTATGGCGGTGCTGGCCCCGTCCATATGTGGGGTTATACACAAGACTTTGATTTGGCTGACGTTATTACCTTCCCTTACGCAGCTGCATTTTCAGCGTTTGGTGGTGCCTGTGCAGAATACCTACATCGTTATCATATGGGTGTGGTTATATCTATTCCTAATGGTTCAGACGATGCAGGTAAAATGGCTGTTGCTGATAAAATTGACGGCGCTTGGCGTTCACTTGAAGCGAAAGCTATCGCTGAAATGGCATCTGAAGGCATTGATTCTGAAGAGCTTGAATACCGTTACGGTTTTTATGGCCGCTACATGGGACAGCTTGAAAGTTTCGAAACGCTATTGGATGAGGGTTCTGCAAAAAGCCCTGAAGACATTGATAAAATCATCGCCGCATTTGAAGAAATGTACACCAATATTTACCCTGATGGTGCCCGATTCCCGGACGCAGGCTATGCAATAACAGAAGTGTTTGTACAAGCTGTTGCACCTAAAGCCATGCCCGAAATTATTGAGCATGAAATTGAAGGCGTTACGCCACCTGAGGCGGCATATGTGGAAACACGTCAAGTTAGCCATGAAGGTGAATTCCATGACTTTAAAGTATGGCAAATGTCAGAACTAAAAGCGGGTAACATCATTCATGGTCCTTCTATTATTAGAGACCCAATGACGACGGTGATTATCCCGCCTGAAAAACGTATCGAAATTGATAATTTTATGGTTCTGCACTATCGTTAATAACGTAACGTAAAGCCGATTAAAAACCCGTTTTCTAAATAACTAAATTGGGAAACGGGTTTTTTTATATATTTTCATGTCGTCAGCCAAGCCAATCTTAACGCATACAGGCTTATGACATAACTGTTTGGAGAGCATTATGGAGTTTAAACCGTACCCCAATACCGTTTGGGAGCCAAATGACGAATTAACGTCAATATCTCAAATGCAGAGGTTTATACGCACGACAGGCCTAGCTGATTACGACGAGCTGTTAAGTAAAGCTGATGAAGACCCTGAGTGGTTTTGGAATGCCGCGATTGATTTTTTAGACATCAAATTCTACCAACCGTACGATAAAGTATTAGATGCCAGTAAAGGCATTGAATGGACGCAATGGTGCGTTGGCGGCAAAACCAACATGGTGCTCAATTGCCTAGACAAACACAAAGGCACGGATGTTTGGGATAAGCCGTTTATTCATCATGAAACTGAAGCTGGGATAAAAAGCTCCCTTACTTATAAAGAACTCGATGCTAAAGTCTGCCAGTTAACCAATGGATTGCGTTCATTAGGGCTTAAGAAAGGCGATGCTATTGGCCTTTATATGCCAATGATTCCAGAGGTAGCAGTAGCCTTTTTAGCGATTATAAAAATGGGTGGCATGGTCATCCCTTTGTTCTCTGGCTTTGGCCCAGAACCTATTATTGTTCGCCTTAATGATGGTGAAGCAAAGGCAGTGATTACGGTTGACGGCACCTTGCGACGGTCGAAACCCGTTAACCTAAAATCAACCATTAATGAAGCCAAGAAAAAGGTTCCATCACTAGAGCATGTCATTGTTTTTGACCACATGAATTTGGCGTTAACAAAACAACAGGGTGACTATGACTGGCATGCTTTAACAAAAAATATGCCCATTGATTGCGAGACTGAAGTGATGGATGCTGAAGACCCGATGATGTTGGTTTACACATCGGGCACAACAGGGATGCCGAAAGGGACAGTGCAAACACATTGCGGTTTTATGATTAAAGGCATGTTTGATATGCACGTATTGTCAGAATTGTCATCAGACGACCGGATGCTGTGGATGAGTGATATGGGCTGGGTTGTCGGCCCTTTAGAAATTATGGGCGTGAGTTATACCGGTGCCACATTAATCATGGGTGAGGGAGCGCCGAATTATCCAGACCCTGGTCGAATTTGGCGGTTTATCGATGAATATAAAGTAAGTTGGTTAGGATTCGCGCCGACTATCGCTCGTATTTTTATGAGTCAAGAAGAAGACCATGTGTCTCGTTACGACTTCTCATCATTAAAAGTTGTGCTCACCACGGGCGAGCCGTGGAACCCCGATGCATGGCTTTGGTTCTTTGATAAGGTTTGCGGTAAACGCGTTCCTATTTTGAACCTCACGGGCGGTACAGAAATTGGCTGTGGCATCTTGGGCTGTACTGTTTTGCGGCCTCTAAAGCCGTGTTGTTTCAATACAGCTATTCCTGCGATGGGTGCAGATATTCTTGATGAAAAAGGCAACACTATAGCGATTGGTAAAGTTGGTGAACTGGCGTTGAGACATCATTCAATTGGATTAACGCGTGGCTTATGGAATAACCCAGAACGCTACCTTGATAGTTATTGGCGAACCCTGCCGGGGATTTGGGTGCACGGTGATTGGGCAGTTAAAGATGATGATGGCATGTGGTATGTGCTGGGTCGTTCTGATGATACTTTGAAAATAGCGGGTAAAAGAACAGGGCCTGCTGAAATTGAAGGCCCATTATTGGCGACAAATAGAATTGTTGAGGCTGCTGTTGTAGGTGTACCAGATGAAGTAGGTGGTTCCGCCGTTGTTTGTGTTTGTGTGCCTAAACCTGATGAAAATGATGAATCTGCTTTAGCCGAAGTACTGATAAATGCCGTGATTACCGAAATGGGTAAATCATATAAACCCAAACAAATTGTGTTTGTTGAAGACTTACCTAAAACGCGCACCATGAAAGTGATGCGTCGGGTTGTAAAAGCTTTATTATTAGGTAAAGAGCCGGGAGATTTATCTTCTATGGTTAACCCAGAATCACTTGCGTTTTTAAAACAAAAACGTTTATTATAACAAGTGTTAGGTAGTTTTTTGGCCAGTGAATTGCTGGGTGTAATAGTTAAATAATTTGCTCGTTAAACGGGCTATTGTAGAGTTGAAAATGGTTAAAGAACAAATAGCAGAATGGCCGCTTAAAGGCATTCGTGTTTATGAAATTGGAACGAGTGTAGCAGCACCCTTTGGTACATGGATTTTAGCGGCAATGGGCGCGGAAGTTATTAAGGTAGAACCTGAAGGCCGTGGTGATGATTGTCGACATTGGGGACCTCCATTTTGGAACGGTACTTCGTCGATGTTTCAAGCATTAAACCGTGATAAAAAGTCAGTCACCGTTGATTTAAGCGACCCTAAAGATAAAGAGTGGCTGCGAAATGAAATGATTAACAAAGCCGATGTGGTATTGCAAAATATGCGCCCGGGGAAAGTTGATTCATTAGGCTTAGGCGCCGATGAAATTTGCAAAGAAAACCCAAAGCTGGTGTATTGTAATATTTGGGCTTTTGGCAAAACCGGCCCAATGGCGGACAAGCCGGGCTACGACCCATTAATGCAAGCCTACAGTGGTTTGATGGGATTAAATGGTGAAGAGGGGCGCCCACCAGTAAGAATCGGTACATCGGCTATTGATATGGGCACAGGCATGTGGTGTGCTATTGCCATTATTGCTGCTTTATTTAACCGTCAAAAGACCGGAGAAGGTTGCATTGTTGATACGGCATTATACGAAACAGCCCTAAGTTGGATGACCTATCACATGGCAGGTTACCACTCCACAGGTGAATTACCGACACCACAAGGTTCTGGTGTTCAAGGTATTGCACCTTATCAAGCGTATGAATGTTCTGATGGCTTCTTGGTTATTGCTGCACCAAACAATAAGTTATTTGAGCTGTTAAAAAGCGTATTGGGTCATCCCGATTGGACAGAAGAAGAGCGGTTTCAAACGAACCCATTACGTTTTCAAAACAAACCTGAATTAAACCGCTTGATAACAGCCATTACCATTAAGGAAACGCGATCGCATTGGCGTGAAAAACTGGATAACATAGGTATCCCTAATTCACCCATTCAAATGGTTGATGAGGTGCTTAACGACCCACAAACGCAATCTTTGGGTATTGTTCAAGAATCTGTTGAAAATGCCATGAAGTTGGTTGGTCTACCTATTATGTTTAACGGTAAACGGCCTCCACTACAAAACGAAGCACCTGAGTTGGGTGCCGACAACGATACTTATAAAAGCTAAACATAAAAATAAATAATTATGACTGAATTATCAATACCACTAGGCAATGACTATGCGGATATCCGCGATGCAGTTAATAGGATTTGTGACGATTTTCCGGGCGAATACTGGCGTAAGTTAGATGCTGAAAGTGCTTACCCTGAAGAGTTTGTTAACGCACTAACAGAGTCTGGTTTTTTATCTGCACTAATTCCAGAAGAATACGGCGGCGTTGGCTTGCCATTAAGAGCCGCCGCAGTGATTATGGAAACGATACATGCATCCGGTGGTTCTGCCTCTGCCTGTCATGCACAAATGTACATTATGGGTGCCGTGTTGCGGCATGGTAGCGAAGAGCAAAAACAAAAATATTTACCGAAAATTGCCACCGGTGAATTACGGTTGCAAGCCTTTGCTGTAACAGAACCAACGTCTGGTTCGGATACAACAAAACTGCGCACTAAAGCGGTTAAAAAAGGCGATAAATATATTATTAACGGCCAAAAAGTTTGGACAAGCCGCGCGTTTCAGTCTGATTTAATGTTGCTGTTGGCTCGTACTACACCGCTTGAAGATGTCGCTAAACCGACGGATGGCTTATCCATATTCTTGGTGGATATGCGTGAAGTGGTGGGCAATGGCATGGAAATAAAAGCGATTGATGCGATGATCAATCACAACACAACTGAAGTGTTTTTCGACAATATGGAAATACCTGCTGATGCGCTGATTGGTGAAGAAGGCAAAGGTTTTCGCTATGTCATGAGCGGTATGAATGCAGAACGAGTGATTATTGCCGGCGAAAGCATTGGTGATGCGCGGTTCTTTATCGACCGAGCAACAAACTATGCCAAAGAACGTGTGATTTTTGGTGGGCCAATTGGCAAAAACCAAGGTATTCAATTTCCAATAGCAAGAGCCTATGCGGAAATTGAAGCCGCTGAATTAATGGCAAGAAAAGCAGCAGCGCTATTTGAAGCCGATGAGCCATGCGGTGCAGAAGCTAATATGGCGAAAATGTTATGTGCTGAAGCGGCCTGGAATGCTGGTGAAGCCTGTATGCAAACACACGGCGGATTTGCATTCGCAACTGAATATGATATTGAACGAAAGTGGCGCGAGGCAAGGCTGTATTTAATCGCACCTATTTCAACGAATATGATATTAAGCTTTATTGGCCATCATGTATTAGGTATGCCAAAATCATACTGATTAAATTAATATAAAAACCGACATAAAAAGAACATTACAGCAGGAGAACAACATGGGAAGAGTAAGCGGAAAAATAGTATTGGTCACAGGCGCCGCAATGGGCATGGGTCGCACACATTGTGAATTATTAGCCGAAGAAGGCGCTACCGTTATCGTTACGGATATGAACACAACAGAAGGAGTTGCGACGGCTGATTCCATTAATGCAGCCGGTGGCAAAGCGGAGTTTTTACCGCTTAATGTAACCAATGAAAGCGAATGGATTAGTGTTGTTGAGCAAATTGTTGCTAAACATGGCCAAATTGATGTGCTTGTTAATAACGCGGGCATCTTAATTATTAAAGCAGTTGAAGAAACAAGCACGGAAGAATGGGATCGTACTTTTGATATTAATGTTAAAGGTGTTTTCTTTGGTACGAAAGCTGTATTACCCGCCATGCAAAAAGCAGGCGGTGGTTCTATCGTTAATATTTCATCTATTTATGGCATTGTTGGGGCGCCAGTATCAGCTGCTTACCAAGCAACAAAAGGTGCAGTTAGGTTATTCACTAAAGCCACAGCGGTAGATTACGCACAATACAATATTCGCGTTAACTCAGTTCATCCTGGTGTTATCGACACACCTATGACTAAGGATTTATTGCACGGTGATGAGGAAGTTCGCCAAGCGATTATGGGCACAACTATCTTAAATAGACCTGCTCAACCTCGTGAAGTGTCTTATGCGGTTTTACATTTAGCCAGCGATGATTCTTCCTTTATGAATGGATCTGAAATGGTAGTTGATGGCGGTTACACTGCTGTTTAATCGGCAAAAGGTTTACTCAGTTTGCAACGTTTAAATTTTGAGCCTGTATTAACAGGCAAAAAAGAGGCCGCCTTACGTTCTGACGTGAGGCGTTTTCTTGCTAATCAAGGCACGTTTCCACCCGGAGAGGTCATTGATTCTTGGTCAGTTTGTAATCCAGAATTCAGCCGTTTAATTGCAGCTGAAGGTTGGCTTGGGATGACATGGCCAACTGAATATGGCGGCGGTGGGCGCAGTTACCTAGAGCGCTATGTGGTCATTGAAGAATTATTGGCCGCTGGTGCACCAGTTGGTGCGCATTGGGTTGCGGATCGACAAAGTGGGCCATTATTACTTCGTTTTGGAACGGAGGAACAGCGTCAACACTTCCTACCTAAAATAGTCCGTGGTGAATGCTTTTTTGCTATCGGCATGAGTGAGGCTAATAGTGGCTCTGATTTGGCATCTATTAAAACGCGTGCTGAACGCGTTGATGGAGGCTGGTTAGTTAACGGCTCTAAAATATGGACGAGTTGGGCACACGTCTGCCAACAAATGATTACGTTGTGCCGAACCGAAGCGCCAACAAAAGATCGGCATGCAGGTCTTAGCCAATTCATTATTGATTTAGACCATGAAGGGATCACGATGAACCCGATTAAAAACATGGCCGGTGAAGAACACTTCAATGAAATTTTCTTTGATAACGTGTTTGTACCCGACACTCGTGTGATTGGTGAAGTTAACCAAGGTTGGAATCAGGTGATGGCGGAACTTGCGTTTGAACGCAGTGGGCCAGAGCGTTTTTTAAGTAGTTATCGATTGCTTGAAGCGGCTGTTGAAATTCTTCGCGCAAAAGAGCTACAGCAACATGCGGCAGCGATTATCGGCCAATTTACGGCTAGATTAATGGTCTTAAGGCAAATGTCACTGTCGGTTGCCAATCAACTTCAGCAAGGGAAATTACCGGTCAATGAAGCGTCTGTTGTCAAAGACCTAGGTACCTCTTTTGAACAAGAAGTGCCAGATGCACTACGGCTTATTCTTTCTACTGAGGCTCGTTTAGATGCTAAGCAGGGTGTAGAGAGGTTGTTGTCAGATGCTATTCTAAAATCTCCCTCATTTTCGCTACGCGGTGGTACTCGTGAAATTTTAAGAGGCATTATTGCAAGAGGCCTTGGATTACGATGAACGATTTAGTTAAATTAGTCGAAGAATCAGCAACGCGCATATTTAAAGATTTCTCAGAATCCGATATCTATGACAGCATGGAAGCAGGCGCTTTTCCAATTCAATTATGGAATGACTTTCTTGCTGATGGTTGGTTTAGAACCACCTTAACAGAAGAGAATGGCGGTACTGGGCTCGGCTTAGCAGGCGGTTACGTGCTTATGCGACTTGCAGGCTACTATGCGGCACCAATACCGATTATGGAGCCGCTACTTGGCTTGTATGTCTTGTCACAAGCAGGCATGCCAATAACAGATGAGCTATTGATACCGGTTGTTTTAGATAACGAACCTGTTGGCGACACTATATCAATAGCCGGTGTACCGTGGGCACGTGATGCAGCGGGTTTAGTTGTTGTTTTCACATCCAATGGAAACACATACATTAACCTT
>JBDOOJ010000028.1:0-2998 GCA_039830885.1 Cycloclasticus sp. | reverse complement strand
GTTCCCAGAGCCAGAGCATGTATTCGATTTGGAACTATCGGCTGAAAGGCCATTAGCACGAGAAGATGTGATTAAAGTGATCAGTAATTTGAAAACTCAAGGCTTTCACCTGCAAATGCCGCCAAAGCTTGAAGCCCCGATTGACACGATAACCTTGCCCGATAGTTTGCACGGCTAATTATGCGTATTTCGCGACTGTTTGTTGACCAGCAACTCGCCGAAGGCAAACCAATTACTTTAGAGCCAGACGCGGCGCATTATCTACGCAATGTGTTGCGGCTTAAAAAGGGTTTTCAGCTGACCGTTTTTAACGGTCAAGGTGGCGAGTATTCAGCAACCGCTTCAGAAATACATCGTAAAGCGGTTGTGCTGGACATTAACACTTGGCGAGATATTAATCTTGAATCACCATTAGCTATTGAACTAGGTTTAAGCGTGTCGCGTGGCGAACGAATGGACGTCGCTATTCAAAAAGCAACCGAGCTTGGCGTAGCAACGATTACCCCCGTTATAACTCAACATTGTGTCGTTAAGCTAACGGATGAGAGGCGACTTCAGCGCCATCAACATTGGCAAAATATTGTTTATCGGGCTTGCGAGCAGTGTGGGCGCAATGCTCCGCCGTTATTAAATGTAACTCAAGATTTTTCTGATTGGTTAGGCAGTGATTTATCTTCAAACAGAATTATATTTGAGCCGGGTAAAACCGAAACATTGAAAAGCTATCAACAACCCGAAACTGCAGTTACCGTATTTATTGGCCCAGAAGGTGGTTTTTCGGAAGAAGAAGTTGTTGTTGCGGAAAAAGCAGGTTTCACGGCACTTGGCTTCGGTCCGCGAGTGGTTAGAAATGAAACAGCGGCGATTGCATCTATTGCAGCAATGCAGGTGTTATGGGGTGATATGGGCTAAAAGAGCGGAGGCCTTATGAGTAACTCATAGGCCTCCACTCACCTTTGTTCACGCCATATCTACCGGTTAGCTTTTTGGTGCTTTCGTAAACCTGAGGTAAGGCAATTTAATATCGATGTTTCCGAATTTATTTTTTGCTTGTTCATCATCCAAACCTAATCCGACAATCACATCTTCACCCGGAACCCAGTTAGCAGGTGTTACGATAGGTGCGCCATCAGTGGCTTGAATTGCATCCAGTGCGCGTAAAATTTCAGCAAAGTTGCGACCCACAGACATTGGGTAAGACATAGTAAGTCGAATTTTTTTATCAGTACCAAATTAATTTATAGTTATATTTAGCAAATTGATTGTGTTGTGAGCCTTGCGAGGGTCATTCGACAAAAGAGCAATACAAGTATAAAAACTTTTGAGATATGTAAGAATAATACTCATATAACGAAAACTTAATACCGGAGTAGACCCATGCGCCTAGGCGTTGTAATGGACCCCATCGGGTCAATCAATATTAAAAAAGACACGACGTTTGCTATGTTGCTTGAGGCGCAAAGCAGGGGTTGGGAGTTGTTCTATATGGAGCAACAAGATTTGTACCTGTTTAATGGCACAGCCAAAGTTACTTATAGGCCGTTAACTGTTCAGCGCGATGAAAACAGTTGGTTTGAGTTGGGCGACATCATTGATGACGTGATGAGTGAGATGGATGCGATTTTAATGCGTGTTGACCCGCCGTTTAATATGAATTTTATTTATACGACGTACGTTTTAGAACAAGCTGAGGCGGACGGTGTGTTGGTGGTGAATAAGCCGCAAAGTTTGCGTGATGCGAATGAAAAATTATTTACCGCGTGGTTTCCGGAGTGTTGCTCCCCGACACTCGTTACATCTCAAACGCAGCGCATTAAGGATTTTTTGATTGAACACGAAGATGTGATTGTTAAGCCGCTTGACGGTATGGGTGGCGCGTCTATTTTTCGTTTAAAGAAAGCCGATCATAATTTGGGTGTCGTTTTAGAAACAATGACAAATCACGGCAAAGAACTAACGATGGTTCAGCGCTATTTGCCTGAAATTAAGCAAGGCGATAAACGTATCCTTATTATTAACGGTAAGCCAGTACCGTATGGCTTAGCGCGTATTCCTGCAAAAGGGGAAACGCGTGGTAATTTGGCGGCCGGTGGTACGGGGGAAGGGCGGGAGTTAACCGATAGGGATTATTGGTTGTGCGAGCAGATTGGCCCAACATTGGTAGAAAAGGGATTAATGTTTGTTGGCTTAGATGTGATTGGCGATTACGTGACGGAAATTAATGTGACGAGCCCAACGTGTGTTCAGGAGCTAGATAATTTGTATGGCTTGAATATCAGCGGATTATTAATGGATAGCATTGAGGAAAAACTAGCATAGCAGTGTCTTCTTCAGCCGTATCTTCAGCAGATAAATTAGGCCTGACATTATTTATGGCGGGCATCGTGCATGCCTTGGTGATTTTAGGGGTGAGTTTTGATGTTGATATCCCTCGCTCAATGAATAAAGTGCTAGAAATTGTATTAGTCACAAAACCCGATAAAGAGCGACCTGATAAAGCAGATTTTCTTGCTCAAGAAGATCAAGTGGGCAGCGGTGAGGCAGAAGAAAAAGCGATCAATCAGCAGCAAGCGGCGCCTCAGCCGATGAAAAAAGCGGTACTGACAGAATCTAATAAGACTCAAAAAGCACAGGCGCAAGCTCAAAAAGTATTGCTGCAAGCAAAGGCAGAGGTAGCGATTGATGCGAGTAATAAGAAAGTGCCTAAAGAAAGTAAAGTGCTTACGACAGCCGACTTGTTGCGACAAAGCGAAGAAATTGCACGTTTGCAAGCTGAATTGAATGAGGCCATTACAAGCTATTCGAGGCGGCCGCGAAAATTACACATTAATTCGATTAATGCGCATAAATATAAAGCAGCAAGTTATGAAGCGGCGTGGCAACGAAAAATTGAACGCGTCGGCAATTTGAATTACCCAAGTGATGTCAGACGTAAACGCTTGTCTGGTACGTTGGTGATGAGTGTTGAGTTGTATGCGGATGGAAATTTAAAGAAAAT
>JBDOOJ010000042.1:0-10502 GCA_039830885.1 Cycloclasticus sp. | reverse complement strand
CCTGTTTTTATTGAATTGGCAAAGCCGCTGTGTGCATTGAGCGTTACCATCATATGTTCTGCGTAATTTTCCCAATCGGTTGCGGCGTGGAATGTTCCGCCCGTTTTTAGTTTTGAATGAATCAGGTCTAAGAACATTGTTTGCACAATGCGGCGTTTATGGTGTCGTTTTTTATGCCAAGGGTCTGGAAAAAACAGCTGTACACAATCGAGACTATTATCGGCGATAGCGTTTTGTAATACGTCGATGGCATCAGTATCAAACACGCGAACATTGTTGAGTTCTTTTTCTAATACGCGCCGCAGTAGGTGGCCAACGCCGGGGCGATGCACTTCAATACCAATGTAATTTCTATCGGGGTTATTTGCCGCCATATCGACCAAGCTTTCACCGTTACCAAAGCCAATTTCTAGCGTAACGGGGTTGTCGTTTGCAAACAGTTCGGTCAGGTTTATTTGAGTGTTTGGCTGAAGCCCAAACGCCGGCCAGCCCATTTTAATGGCGGTTTCTTGTCCGCGCGTTAAACGGCCTTCGCGCTTAACAAAGCTGCGTATACGCCGCAGAAAAGTTGGCTTGCTATCGTTCGTCACGGGTATAAAAGAATGGGTTTAGATTAAGCCGTCCAGCGGGGATGACGCGGATGCATAACGTCGGCGCGGCATGCGGCCTGCTAAGAACGCTTCGCGGCCTGCTTGCACGGCTTTCTTCATTGAAGATGCCATAAGCACAGGGTTGTTGGCATGGGCGATGGCGCTGTTCATTAAAATAGCGTCACAACCTAATTCCATACCAATGGCTGCATCGGACGCGGTGCCAACGCCTGCGTCCACAATGATAGGAACATTGGCATTTTCGATAATGGTCAAAATATTGTAGGGGTTGCAGATGCCTAAGCCAGAGCCAATCGGTGCGGCCAATGGCATAACCGCCACGCAGCCCATTTCTTCTAAGCGTTTTGCAACAATGGGATCATCGTTGGTATACACCATCACGTCGAAACCTTCTTTAACCAGTATTTCAGCAGATTCAAGCGTTGCGGTGATGTCTGGGAGTAATGTTTTTGTGTCCGCCAGCACCTCAAGTTTAACGAGTTTGTGTCCACCCAGCAGTTCGCGTGCTAAACGACAGGTTCTTAAGGCGTCTTTGGCCGTAAAACAGCCGGCGGTGTTAGGTAATATGGTGTATTTATCGGGCGAGATAACATCCAATAAATTAGGCTCATCTGTATTTTGACCGATATTGGTGCGACGAATCGCAACGGTGACAATCTCTGCGCCACTCATTTCGATGGCGGCCTGCGTTTCGGCCATGTCTTTATATTTGCCAGTGCCGACCAATAAGCGCGATGAAAATGTTTGACCAGCAACGATGAACTCGTCGGGCTGACCCCCGCCAATGGCTTGAACGACTTCCACAATATCGCCTTCTTTAAGTTGGATACTGTTAAATTGGTCGGCAGGTTTAATTTCTTCGTTTAACTCAATGGCAATGCGTTTGCCGAATAAGCCCATTTGCTTAATCAATTGTTCAAGCGTTGCGCTGCTATCGCAGGCGTGATTGTTACCGTTGACTCGGATGTCCATAAAATTAAGTGACGGCTATTTAGTTGTTTGCAGCGTCAACACTGCCTTCACGACGGGCGCGAACGGCGGCAGCTAATTCTTTAAGCAGTTTTTCACTGCTGTCCCAATCAATACATGCATCGGTGATGCTTTGACCGTAAACGAGTTCTTGGCCTTCAACTTGATCTTGACGACCGGCAACCAAATGGCTTTCGATCATGACACCGCTGATTCGCAAGTCACCACCGGCAATTTGTCCAGCGACATCCGTGCCGACAATCATTTGGCGCTCGTGCTGCTTGCTGCTGTTGGCGTGGCTAAAATCAATCATCATATGTAGATTAACGCCGGCTTTGCCGAGTTCGTTAGCGGCTGCTTCCACACTTTCAGCATCGTAATTGGGTGCTTTGCCACCGCGTAAAATTAAATGACAATCTTCGTTACCCGTTGTTTTAAAAATGGCGGAGTGGCCTTGTTTGGTAACGGATAGGAAGTGATGGGGGCGTACTGCTGCGCCAATCGCATCAATAGCCACTTTAATCGTACCATCGGTGCCATTTTTAAAACCTACTGGGCACGATAACCCTGATGATAATTCACGGTGCGTTTGGCTTTCTGTGGTTCTTGCGCCAATCGCGCCCCAAGCAATTAGGTCAGAGACGTATTGTGGTGTGATGAGGTCTAAGTATTCCGTTGCAGCAGGAACGCCTTGAGAGTTAAGTGTTAGCAATAATTCACGCGCCATGTGTACGCCTTTATTGATGTTAAAGCTTTCATCAAGATCCGGATCGTTGATTAAGCCTTTCCAGCCAACAGTGGTTCTCGGTTTTTCGAAATACACGCGCATGACGATAATTAAATCGTCGGCGAGGCTAGCGATATAAGGCTTTAAACGTGAAGCGTAATCCAACGCAGCGACAGTATCGTGAACTGAGCACGGGCCAATAACCACGAGTAAGCGATCATCTTCACCGTGTAGTACTTTATGGATAGCGTCTCTTGCAGCTACCGTTGTTTCAGCGGCGGCTTCAGTAATGGGTAGTTCTTGGTGAAGTTTGTCAGGAGAAATGATTTCCTGAGTGCTTAAAATACGTGTGTCGTCTGTTTGAATTGTGCTCATGATAAAGTCCGTTGTTTGAATACGTTTACGAGGTATTCAGTAAAAATTATAAAAGGTTGGAAATAATACATCTAATCGCTTGATTTTGCCTGCTATTTCTCCTCAAAATAGCCAAGTAATCTTAATTCTTTGATTAACAGGGATTGATGCTTGAGGTAATGGGTGTTTTTAACGCCGTTATTTTTTTATTTAAAGGCCGTTGCATCGTTCATTAAAAACTCGACAGGACGTATTATGAGTTCAGCATTATTATACGAAAAAATTTTTCAAACCATTCAAAAAGATAAATCACTATTGCCCGCGGGCCCGAGGTGGGTGTAAAAATTCTTTCTGTGATGAACGACCCGAATTGCAACGTTAAATTGATTGCGAAGGTGATTAAAAATGATGCTGGTTTGTCGGCGTTTATCGTAAAAACAGCCTGTAGTTCACGCTTTGCAACGCTTAATTCACCAAAAGATTTAGAGGGCTCGATTGCCAGGATGGGGATACGTGAAACGTATCATTTATCGATCGCTTTTTTGTCGCGTTTTATTTTCAAGTCAGCCAATAAGGCCGTGCAAAAACAATTACAAGCGGCGCATAAATTTTCCACAAAGACGGCCGTGATTGCTTTTTTTCTTGCGGGCCGTGTTAGAAAGGTTCAGCCGAGTGAAGCGTTATTAGCGGGGTTATTCCAAGACATAGGTGTTCCAGCCATTCTCGTAGCACTGGGGAAATACCCTGATATTTTTAATGACGAAGCGAAAAAAGCGAGTTGTATTGATGCGTTGGCGCCGAAAATAGGTGCGGCTATTCTTAAGCAATGGGGGTTTGACGAAGCCATGATAGCGGTTGTTCAAAGCCGTAAAAACTGGATGCTGGAGAGTGAAGAAGTCGGCTTACCTGAATTGATTTTGATTGCAAGGCTGCATGCGATGATTGGTAGCCAGGCATTTAAAGAATGCCCGCGATTGGATGAAATTCCAGCGTTTGCCAAGTTGAATTTAGGTGAGCTTGGCCCTGATGGTACCTTACAAATACTGATTGATTCTCAGCAAGAAATTAATGAGATTCAACGCTCTCTCGGTGGTTAAATTCAAATGGTTTTTTAGATTCATTCTTTGTTAATATGAATGAGTTAGTATTAACCAATAATTTTGTGTGGTCGATAAGAAAAGGAAATCTATTATGGGTAAGCTAATAAAATTTTTAGTGGGTTTGGTGTTAATTATTGTTGTGGCGGCTATTGCGCTGCCCATGGTGATTGACCCGAATGACTATAGAGAAGAAATTCAAGCAGCGGTAAAAGACAAAACAGGCAGGGACTTGGTCATTAACGGTGATTTAAGTTTATCTGTCTTTCCGTGGATTGGCGTCGGCATTAATGACGTTAGCTTGAGCAATGCTAAAGGGTTTAAAGCCGAGTATTTTGCAGAAATTAAAGAAGCGAACGTGAAAGTAAAGCTATTGCCTTTGCTCAGTCAACAAGTGGAAGTGAGCACGATTGTTTTAAAAGGCATGTCTTTGAATCTTGCTAAGAATAAAGCGGGACGTTCTAACTGGGATGACATGGTGCAGCCGTCAGATAAGGATTCTCAGCAGTCAGCAAGCGCGAACGACAGCCAAGCATCCAGTGCGGGGCTAGGTGCAATTGCCATAGGCGGGTTACAAATAGTTGATGCGAACATCATTTGGGACGATGCCAGCAAAGGCGAAAAATATAGCCTCGTAGATTTAGATTTAACGACGGATGCGTTGTCGCTTGGGCAACCCATGGGCATTGATTTGGCGTTCACTGTTGAAAGTAGCAAACCAAAAGCAACCGTGCGTTTAAAATTGGACGGCGATTTAGTGATTAATTCGGCCTTGAATAAGTTTGATTTTCAAGATTTAACGATAGCGATTGATGCGGCAGGTGATCCGGTGTCAGGCGGCGCGATGAGAATTGATATCGCCAGTCATTTGGTTGCGGATTCAGCGGGCGCGGGTAGCTTAACGTTGAACCCACTCAGCATTAAATTTGATGATTCCACATTGTCAGGTAACGCAGCGGTTAATAATTTTTCAAAGCCAGCGATTAAGTTTGATTTAGCGGTCGACACTATTAATGTGGATCGTTACTTGCCTAAGGCGGCGGATGGTAGCGGCGAAAGTAAAAAGGGAACTGCTGTTCCTGCGCCCGCAGCGGCGGCGTTGATTCCAGTGCAAACAATTCGCGATTTAAACATAGACGGTGTATTTAAAGTTCAGTCATTAGTTGTAAATGGTTTGAAAGTAGAAGAAGCCAGCATCAACGTGCTGGCAAAAAATGGCGTGCTTAAATCAGAGCAAGGCGTTAAGAAATTTTATGGGGGTAGTTACGCTGGCACAACGATTGTTGATGCGCGTCAAAACACGCCCAAGATTATTGTTAAAGAGCAGGCAACAGGCATCAATATTGAACCGTTGTTAATTGATTTGTTAGGCGAATCGCCGATAGCGGGTGTGGCAAATATAAAGGCTGACCTAACGACGCGTGGCAATACCGTGCCAGCGTTTAAATCAGCGCTAAATGGCACGGCGGAATTTAGCTTTAATGATGGGGCCGTTACGGGTGTAGATGTTGGTGCGCTAATGAAACAAGCTCAAGCCGTTTTACGCGGTGACTTTGCGGCGGCGTTTGTGGAAGGCACGGGAAAAACGCCATTTTCAGAAATGTCGGGCACCGCGCAAATTACCAATGGGTTGGTGAATAATAAAGATCTTTTAGTTGTTACGCCGTTGGTTAACGTAAAAGGCGCTGGTACTGCACACCTAGTGAGTGAGGCCATTGACTACCAGTTGAACTTACAAAGAACCAAGGCATCAAGTGCGGGAGAAGCAGGGTCAGACGACATGAAGAATATTCTGATTCCGGTGAATGTAGCGGGCACGTTTAATAACCACAGCGTCAGCTTGGACATCAAATCGATGGTGATGGAAACTCAAAAAGCGAAAATTGAAGAAAAAAAAGAAGAATTAAAAGAGAAGATTCAAGAAAAAATAGGTGAAAAACTAAAAGGAACAGCAGGTGAGTTATTAAAAGGCCTGTTTTAGTTAATCTATCTGAAAAATACGACATTGAGCCTGAGCGATTTCAGGCTCAAGTTTTAAATTGGTTTGATCAGCACGGCAGGAAAAATTTGCCGTGGCAGCAAACACCAACGCCGTATCACGTTTGGCTGTCGGAAATTATGCTGCAACAAACGCAAGTAAAAACGGTTATTCCGTATTTCGAACGATTTCTTCAACACTTTCCAAACGTTTCGGCTTTAGCGCAGGCACCGTTAGACGACGTGCTGCACTATTGGTCTGGCTTGGGGTATTACGCACGGGCTAGAAACTTACATAAAACAGCGATGATAGTCGCCAGGCAGTATGCGGGTGAGTTTCCACAAAGCTTAGCTGGCTTAACTGATTTACCTGGCATAGGCCGCTCCACAGCAGGCGCCATTGCTAGTCTTTCGATGGGGCAATCAGAGCCAATTCTCGATGGTAATGTGAAACGGGTATTAAGCCGTTGTTTTGCCGTAGAAGGCTGGACAGGAAAAGCGGCCGTATTAAAGCTACTCTGGGCCATATCAGAACAGTTAACGCCGAAAAATAGAGCCGACAATTACAATCAGGCAATGATGGATTTGGGCGCCACGGTTTGTACGCGTTCGAAACCGCGCTGCGATGATTGCCCACTAAAAGTAAATTGCTTGGCGCTTAAAAATGACCTTGTTTTACTGTTACCTACGCCTAAGAAACGCACAAGCTTGCCGATAAAAAAGAGATTTTGGTTGGTGTCGAAACATCAAAATGAATTTTTACTAAATAAAAACCTACCAAGCGGCTTGTGGGGCGGCTTATGGGTGTTTCCAGAATTTGAAACGTATGATGAGCTTGCGATTTGGTGCGAGCAAAAAAAGATTAACCTAAATTACTCGGAAATACTGGAACAAAAGCGCCACACTTTTTCGCACTATCACCTAGACTACACGCCTGTGATTTGTCAGTCGCAAAAACAGGGCCGCCAAATAGCCGAAGCGGATAAATCTTGCTGGTATCAAACAAACAGCCGTGTGAAAATAGGCTTACCCAAACCGGTTAGCGAGCTGGTAAAGCAATTAAGCCGTGAATCAACTTAAAGAGCTTATAAATTTATGTATTGTCAAAAATTAAAGCGCGAAGCAGACCCATTAGAAAAGCCACCTATTCCAGGCGAACCGGGCCAACGCATTATGGATAACATTTCCAAAGAAGCGTGGGGCTTGTGGTTGAAGCAACAAACGATGCTTATTAATGAAAACCGCTTAACCCCGTTTGAACCAGAAGCGCGGGCGCTACTAAAGTCCGAAATGGAAAAGTTCTTATTCACAGACGATGCTTCCGCACCAGAGGGCTATGTCCCGCCGGCTAAATAAAACCTTTTTGCAGACCTGCTTGACTAAATAAGCAGGCCGCTGTTTAATACGCGACCACAATGTAGATGCCCGGATAGCTCAGTCGGTAGAGCAGAGGATTGAAAATCCTCGTGTCCATGGTTCGAATCCGTGTCCGGGCACCATTTACAACAAGGCCTCAGTGTTTTTAAAGCGCTGGGGCTTTTTTGTGGGACAAAGGAAAGAATTTTCTTATTGATATTTGAATAGCCTTCTCGAAGGCCGAGTAAACTGGCAAGGGCGTATTTATTTTAATGTTAGGAGATGACTATGACTAAGTTGCTATCCATTAGCGCGGTAGTACTGGTTAGTTTTTTCTTGAATTTTAAGGAGTTGCGGTTGGCAACCATCTCGTGCTTAGCCGGCGAACATGTTCATTCAAATGGCCTTGTCACGTTATACTGTGACAAGGCCATTTCTTTATCACCCGCATGACTTCCATTACTTCAAATAACAACATCAGGGCATTAATTGAGCAATGTTTGAACAGCCAACAATTTGGCTTCAAACGTCAGTTGAAAAAGATAAGCTCAAGTAATGAAGCTGAGCGTAACGACGCATTAGAACGGTTGCGTTCTAGGGTCGAGCAATCTATCCAACAGGTTGAAAAAAGGCGAGCAAGCTGTCCGACCGTTGAATATCCCGACCTGCCTATCAGTGATAAACGGCAGGATATAGCGGATTTAATACAACAACATCAAGTGGTTATCCTTTGCGGTGAAACGGGCTCAGGAAAAACCACACAATTACCCAAGATTTGCTTAGAGTTAGGCCGTGGTTTTAAAGGCCAAATTGGCCATACGCAGCCACGTCGCTTAGCGGCCATTACGGTTGCACAACGCATTGCCGATGAGTTGAAAACAGAGCTTGGGCATGTGGTGGGTTATAAAATCCGTTTTCAGGGAAAAGAGAATTCACAAACGTTGGTTAAATTAATGACCGACGGGATTTTGTTGGCGGAAATAAAATCTGATCCGTTTTTAAGCCACTACGACACGTTAATATTGGACGAAGCGCACGAGCGCAGTTTGAACATTGATTTTCTACTGGGCTATATGAAATGGCTGCTGCCAAAGCGCCCCGATTTAAAACTGATTGTCACCTCGGCGACGATTGACCCGGGTCGTTTTTCAAAACACTTTGATAATGCGCCTGTCATTAATGTGTCGGGCAGAACCTACCCCGTTGAGATGCGTTATCGCCCCGTGGGCGTTGATTCAGAGCAAAACCAGCAAGACATGCTGCAAGGTATCGTTAACGCCGCGGATGAGCTTCACCGCGATAGAGCGGGCGATATATTGGTGTTCTTGAGTGGCGAGCGAGAAATTAGAGAAGCGGCAGATGCGCTGCGCAAGCATCACCCCAAAGGTTACGATATTTTGCCCTTGTATTCGCGTTTAAGCGGCAAAGAACAGGCGCAGATTTTTAAGCCACATAAAAAGTTGCGTATTGTTTTGGCAACAAACGTGGCTGAAACATCGCTGACTGTGCCCGGCATACGTTGTGTGATTGATACCGGCGTGGCGCGCATCAGTCGATTCAGCCAACGCAGTAAAATTCAGCAGTTGCCGATAGAAGCTATTTCGCAAGCCAGTGCAAACCAGCGCAGCGGGCGTTGTGGCCGTGAAGCCGCCGGTATTTGTATTCGTTTATACAGCGAGGACGATTTTAATCAACGGCCCGAGTTTACCGAGCCTGAAATTTTGCGGACTAACTTGGCCTCGGTTATTTTGCAGATGAAGTCGTTACGCCTATCGGATATTAACCAGTTTCCTTTTTTAGAGCCACCAGCGGATAAAATGATTCGCAGCGGTGTTCGTAGCCTGCATGAATTGGGTGCGTTAAATGATGATGAAAAGCTAACCGAAATTGGACGCCGATTAACGCAGTTCCCGCTCGACCCGCAATTTGGCCGCATGTTATTGGCTGCGGAAGAATTTCAATGCTTGGAAGAGGCGCTAACCATTGTGTCTGCACTATCTATCCAAGACCCACGGGAACGGCCGATTGATAAAGCCAAGTACGCGGATGAAAAGCACAAGGCGTATCAAAACGAAACCTCCGATTTTTTATCGTTCGTGGTGTTGTGGCGTGAAATTCAGTGGCAAAAAAAGGCGTTATCAAACAATCAATTCCGCAAATATTGCCGCGAAAACTTTCTTGCCTATATGCGAATCAAGGATTGGGAAGATATTCGTCGGCAATTGTCGGATGTCATAAAAAAGAACCTGAGGCTGCAAACAAACAGCAGTGACGCCGATGACGATGCGATTCATCAAGCATTACTAACAGGGTTGGTGACGCGCATTGGTTTTAAGCACGAGCAGTCTGAATATTTGGGCGCGCGTAATTTGAAGTTTCATATTCACCCCGCATCGGCGTTGTTTAAGAAACAGCCGACATGGTTAATGGCGGCGGAGCAAGTTGAAACCACGCGAGTCTATGGCCGAACCATTGCGGGTATTAAACCTGAATGGATTGAGAAAACGGCGGCACATTTAATTAAGCGGCATTATTACGAGCCGCATTGGTCAAAAAAATCAGCGCAAGCGATGGTGCACGAACAGGTGTTGTTGTTTGGGTTGACCGTTAGCAAAGGCCGCAAAGTTCCATTGGCGAGAACAGAGCCAACGCAAGCGCGTGAGATGTTTATTCGCCGCGGCTTGGTGGACAGAGAAATGGTGTGTCACGCGAGTTTTTATAGAAAAAATGAAGCGTTGCTAGAATCTATTGAGTATGAACAGCAAAAAGGCCGCCGCGTCGATTTGCTGGTTGATGAGCAAGCGTTATTTGACTTTTACGATGCAAAATTACCCAATAATATAACGAGTTTAGCGTTCTTAAATAAGTGGATTAAGAAAGAGCAAAACCAGCGTTCGTTAGAATTAACGGCGGATGATGTGGCGGCGAGCAGTGATGCCACGAATGACGCGGATAAGTTTCCCGATGCGCGGTTAATCAACGGCGTGCCGATTAAGCTCAGCTACCGGTTTGAACCGGGTCATGCAGAAGATGGCGTGACCGCGCACATTCCCTTAGCGCAGCTTAACCAATTAACGGCAGAGGGCTTTGATTGGTTAGTGCCGGGTTTATACGCTGAGAAATTACAGGCGTTGATAAAAGGCTTGCCTAAAAGCGTGCGAAAGCAATTTATACCCGTACCCAATTATGTAGACAGCTGCGTACAGGACATGAGTTATGCCAGCGGCGATTTGCTAAAAGCCTTGTCGGCGTTTCTAAATAAACAAACGGGTGCGTCTTTAAGCCCGTCAGATTTCGAGCTGGATAAATTATCTGCTCACTTGCGGATGACGTTTTATATTTTGGACGAAAAAGCAGAAGTCATCGCCGTATCGGAAGACTTTAACGCGTTAAAACGGCAATACGCGAAAA
>JBDOOJ010000039.1:0-10690 GCA_039830885.1 Cycloclasticus sp. | reverse complement strand
GTGGTGACGAGACCAACTAATTCAATATCATCGTCTTGCTGTAATTGATAGAGCGTCCATGCGCTGTCTTTACCGCTACTCCACGATAACAATACCCGTTTTTTAGACATGACGACTATAACCCTTCGATAGATTTTTCATACGCGGCCACCTTTGATTTTATAACGTCTGGAATGGATGCCGTTTGTTGGCTTTCAAAATCAAACCAAACCATTACCCCTTTGCTTGTAATGACTGGCTTATCTTCACCTTCTCGATAAATTTCTGCCAACACCGTTGCGCTCTTGTTTCCTATTTTACTTATCCGAGTCAGCACCTCTAAATTTTCGGGATAATGCACTTGTTGAAGAAAAGCACATTGAATATCGGCCAACAACCACCCTACTTTCATATCTGCTGTTAAGGGCAAATTTAACGCGTCTTCGCAATAAGCAACGCGGCCTGATTCTAAATACCGGATATATTGAACGTTATTAACATGGCCAAAAATATCAGCATCACCCCAACGTACAGGCATTCTAATTACATGGGTAAAATCTTGCTTGTTCATCTATAGTTCCATTAAAGTATTGTTATGGTTATTTTGTTATTATAACCGCTAGATTGGCTAGCATTGGCCTGCTCAACATCGAATATATTCCAGTATGCTTTATAACAATAATTATAAATTTCTCATCATTTTCCTCTTTTGCTTCGTTAGCGGATTTTCGTCGTTAGCCATTGCAAAACCACTGGCAGATACGGGCGTTAACCCCTTCGCTGATGATTTCATCACCGATGAGGTCGCAGAAAAAGCCATTAAAAGCATTTTCTCTACTGCTACGCGTATTGATAAAAAGAATCCCGACACACATGTATGGCCGGTCTATTCCACTGTAGACCACGTTGGTTATGCGTTTGAAAGCAAAGACTTTATCCGCATACAAGGCTTTGCTGGCGATATCATCAATTTATTAATTGGCATTGATAACGACGGTAAAATTATGGGCGTACGCGTGCTATTCCAGCACGAGCCCATTTTTATGCACGGCCTTGGCCCAGAAGCGCTGGATGAATTCCTAGAGCAATATCCCGGACACAGTGTTTCAGACCGTATCATCGTGGACAGTAGCCGTTCTCGTTCAACATCAAATACGGGCGAAGGCAGCTTGATTTTTGATGGTGTAACCAAGGCAACTGTCTCCGTTATTGCGGCAAACGATACCCTATTAACTGCCGCATTAGAGGTCGCTCGGAAAGTCTTAGGAAAGTTTGTTCAAGATACCTCATCGTTACCAAAAATGGACATCTTCGAACCGCTAACTTGGCAGCAGCTATTGGATAAAAAACTAGTGGGCCATTGGACTGTGACTCGCGAACAACTAGAGAACGAATTAGGTCGGGATTTGTCCGACTACCCCGGTTACGGTTTTGATGACCCCGACCTAGAGGTGGTGAGTGATATTTATTATGCCTACTTGAATGCACCGATGATTGGCAAAAACCTGCTGGGCAAGCAAGACTACACGCGACTAATGGAAGTAATTAAACCTGGCGAGAATATTGTTGGTGTGATGTCGCAAGGGCCTTACAATTTTTTGGAAGACGATTTTAGGCCAGGCAAAATTCCAACGCGCATGTCCTTGTACCAAAACGAGTTGCCACTTTTGATTCGTGACATGGCCTTTTTCCGCTTCTACGATAGAAATGTGCCAGAAACAGTCCCCGATTTAGACAATTTCAGGCTGTTAAAAATAAAAGGTAATGCCGGCTTTGACCCCGCACAAGAACTCACCATTCAGCTTAACTTTGATTTACGCCAAAACCATTTACTGGGCGATAACATCAATCAAAAAAGCGCGCACCAATTACCCGCCGTACTTTTCTATAAACCCGAAATAGTAGAAGAAAAACGCATCCCCATATGGAAACGTTTATGGAACTCCAGAGTGATGGAAATCAGCATCACCGTGCTCTCCTTGATACTCCTAAGCATAATATTCGTTAAACAACGTGCCCTATCAAAATACCCAAAAACCGTTAAATACGGGCGCTGGGTATTTATGCTATTTACTGTCTTCTTTATTGGTTTTTATGCCCAAGGGCAACTGTCGGTGGTTAATATTTACCCCATCTTGCTGTCCTTACGAGATGGCTTTAAGTTTGATGTGTTCCTATTAGACCCGGTGTTATTTATTATTTGGACGTACACCTTTATCACTCTATTCATATGGGGCCGTGGCGTATTTTGTGGTTGGTTATGCCCATTTGGTGCACTCCAAGAGATATTAGCTTGGTTCGGTAAATTATTAAAATTTCCACAGTTACGTATTAAAGAACCTATCCACAGAGCCTTACAAAAACTCAAGTACCTGATTATGGCTGGGCTGGCTGTCTTGTGCTTTTATGATTTAGGCTTAGCGCAAACCCTGTCTGAAATTGAACCCTTCAAAACCAGTATCACCTTGGTTTTCGACCGTGAGTGGTACTTTGTTGCCTTTGCGGTTGGCTTACTGTTACTGGGTATGTTTATTCATAAATTTTACTGCCGCTATGTCTGCCCACTGGGTGCTGGCCTCGCTGTACTCGGACGATTCCATATTTTCAAATGGTTAGATCGTCGTGAAGACTGCGGCCAACCCTGCCAAGTGTGTACCGTACGCTGTGAAATCAAGGCCATTCCTAAATCGGGCGCTGTTGATTACAGCGAGTGCATTCAATGCTTAGAATGCCTTGTTATCTATAACGACGAACACCAGTGTGCGCCGGTTATGGTGGCTAATAAACGAGCCCGCAAGCAGATAGTCAACCTTGAAATGCCAAGCAAATAACCCTTACCGAAAATTAGCTTATCTGCTTGGTATCAAGATAAAAGAACCTCAGCGCTAAATATAGTGATGACTCGCCGCAAACTGTTCGTAGTCGCGGTGTAACTCTTCGGCGTGTTTCAGATCATTTGAACCTTCTGCGCGTTCAATACTGTCTAAAAGATACTTCATCATCAGCCGGCATCCTTTTGGTGACTCCGCCAATTGGTGGCCTCGTGCACAGGCTTCCATTGGTGGCAAATGCTCAGCCTCTTCAACTGATAGTATTTCTTCATCCGTTAAGCCGCTCATGTCTATACAATCTCTTAAAGTAATCATCACAATCTCCTTTTAATATTGTTGGTTGCACCGCTTTGAATCATTCAACATCGATCTTGCACCATGTTGAACCGATTCAGACCGTTAACTATTTCCTTATTGAGCTATTTGATTGAAAAATAACGATTTATCCATCCAGCTAAAGAAACTAGTCATGTACATTCACTTAGAAGCATAAGTTATGCCACTTTGAAATCTGAGTGAATCGTCTCGTCTATATTGCAACAGTAGCGACGAAATCCGACGTTTAGATTAGCTTCCACTTAAAAAATCGATGGTTTTTCGGCTGAACCCTTTATTTTTGCCCAAGCACTTAATCCCTGACGATCAAAATAAAGCCCCGATAACTGCATTGGCCGTTGTGTTTTACAAGACCAACCATTTTGCGCAAACACCTCGCCTGTTTGATAATGCCCTATATTGGCCAATAACAAGGCGCGCATCTTTTCGACGTGTTCGGGTAGTTTTGCATTAGCCGATATAGGCTCATCCCACGGTTCTATGTTGCACATGAGAAAAGCTGCTTGCCAAACAGTTAACACATCAATACCAGACCAGTATTCATCATCAACAGACTCGAGGTACATAATGGTTACGTTATTCCCCGCTCTACTTCACCTTGTTTATTCAGTACGCGCTTGACGATTTTACCTGCGCCATTTTTTGGAAGCGCGTCCATGAATACAACTTTCCTAGGGACTTCATAACTGCCTAGGTGCTGTCGGCACCAGCTTCTAATATCAGCCGAATCGGCAGTCGCCCCTTCTTTCAAGACTATGTAAGCAACGGGGATTTCGCCATGCAGTTTGTCAATATGACCAATAACAGCTGCTTCTAAAACGACGTCATAGCGATAAAGCACTTCTTCAATGATGCGCGGATATACATTCATTCCATTCACAATAACCATGTCTTTTTTACGGTCTAAAATACTAAAGTAGCCATCTTCGTCTTCGTTACCTAGGTCGCCAGTTAAGAACCAACCATCGTGAAAAGATTCTGTCGTTGCTTCGTCCAAGTTCCAATACCCTTTCATAACACTGGGGCCTCGCACAGCGATTTCTCCGATGTCACCTAATGCCATTTCGTTACCTTGCTCATCGAGTATTTTCATTTCAACGTTTGGTACCGGTAAGCCAACGGTACCAATTTTTCTAATGCCACCTATTGGATTTACACACGTCACAGGCGAACACTCCGTTGGCCCGTCTCCTTCGTATATGGCAACGTTAAATTTTTCTTCAAAACGCTTCATCACATCAACAGGCATAGACGCCCCACCTGAAATACAGAGCTTTATTGAATCAAAACGATGCGTTTTTTTATCTTTGGTATTCAACAATACGTTATACATACTCGGCACACCCAAGAAAATGGTCGCCTGCGTTTGATCTATAATTGATAGTAAGTTATCAGGCTCAAATTTAGCAATCGGCACAAAACTGCAACCGTGGGTAAGGGGTGTCAGCATACCGACTGTGGCAGCAAATGCGTGAAACATAGGCAACACTAATGCAACTATATCTCTACCTGCTTGCCACTTCATCGCGCGGAATACGCTGGCTGTATTCGACACTAAATTAGTATGAGTGAGCATCGCACCCTTTGGATGGCCGGTCGTTCCAGAGGTATACAAAATAGCGACTAAATCATTGTCGGCATCTATTTCTATCGGTGGCAACACCCCATCATTTTTAAACGCTGAATCCCAAGCAACAGATTTCTCAGCATCGTTGCTGATGCGGAGTTCAAATACACTGGTATTTAATTGGGGTACGGCTTCATTGACCTGCGCTTGAAATAATTCATGATAAATGAGCCCTGAAATACCTGCATTGTTCATTACATAGGTAATTTCAGACGGCTTTTGTAACAAATTGATTGGCACGACGGCCGCGCCCGTTTTGACAATCCCCATGTACGCAATTGCAAATTGCACACTATTGATACAGTACAAAGCAATCCTATCGCCTTTCTTAACACCTTTTTTTAGCAAGCCAACGGCACACTTATCCGATGCTATTTTTAGGTCTAAAAATGAGTGTGACGTCCCGTTTTCTATAACCGCTGCTGCGTCCGCGTATTTATTAGCCACGTCATTGAACGCGTCAATTAATGAGTCCTTACTGGTCATTTAGTCTCTCGCTTTAATCTTGTTTGTACAACATATCACTTACATCGGAGTGAACGAAGAAACACAGTCTCGTAACGCAACTTTTAACCGGTGTAATCGGTCAAACGATTCACCTTCAAGCAACGTTGTAACTTGTTCCATTTGCTTATGTGTCGTCGTCAATTCGTTAATTTTCAGAACAAAGTTTTTCGCATTGCCATGCAGATCTTTAAAACATTTTGTCAGTTGATTGCATTGAATAATATGATACATCATCACGCGAATTTCAAATCTATCAAGCGTAGTTTTATCGGTAAGGTCAGGCTCTTCAATAATAGGTAATGAAGGAAATTGTTGGATTAATTCTTGGGTAAAAACACCATTCTCACCTTGCTTCAATATATCGCCTAACGGCGATTTAACAGTAACCGAACGGACGCCACAACTAGGTGAACGAGGTGTTAAAACGTAGCCCGATAAATAAGCTAACGTCGATACTTTATGATGAAAGTACGTTGTTAAACGATGAGTAACATCTAAAGATTTATCGTCTCGGCCCTTAATAAACAAATCATTGGCGTGTTGAATAAGTTCAATAGCCGGACGTGGAACAGTTAACCCTGCTTCAACTTCAGGGCAAACAGGGACTAATTTATAATATGAAGCGAGCTGTTCGCAGCAAATACTTGAATACTTGCTTTTGCCATCGTACCTAACTTCATCACCCAACAAACAACGACTGATGCCAATGCTTATATGGGCCAAGATACGTGCAATAGCGCTTAAAGACTACTCAGAAAAAACAACCGCTGTACCACTGACATAAACGCCAAAGGCACATTTATCACTTAAATCGGGGTGCTTTCCATAACCCGTTGACATCTCAATAATGCCATTGCCCCCCATGTCGTCAGTTTTTTTCTTGAGCATCACGATAACGTGTTCTCTAACAATTTTTTCACCCATTTTCGAGCTACTACATGCAGCATGCTCAACCGTTCCTAAGCGTTCTACAATTGCCCCCATATCAGCCGGCTCCCCAGACATGTATGCAGGAAACTCTTGAGAGTGATCTTCCATATCAATACGAAGCACATCAAAAAACAACATTGATGAAACACCAAATAAAATGAAAAAAGCGATAATGATTTTTATAGTTGTTGATGTCATTTCTAATAATCTACTGTGGTTAAAGTTTTATTGTCTATTGTAATTTATGAGGCTTTGATGCTGTTCGTTGCAAAAAGTTCAGACCATCCGTCATTTAACAATTTTTAAAACAGGTTTTTTACTCTTTTTTGTTGGCTTAGGAGCATCCGGCTCTGGCGGCATATCATCTTCAAAGCGTTCATCAAACATCATTCCCTTGCCATTTTCTTTAGCATAAGCGGCTAACACCGCATTAATGGGAATATACAGGTTCTCCGACCTACCCGAAAACCTGGCCGAAAATGATATCGAATTATTATCTAAAGCCCAGTCTTGAATCGCATCAGGGTGCGTATTTAAAATAATTTTGTTATCCGAAATATACGATGACGGCACTTCCACACCATCAAACTTTGCATCAACTAACAGATACGGCGTTTGACCGTTATCGATGATCCACTGGTGTAAGGCACGTACTAAATAAGGCTTTAGTGGCGTCATTACGTGATATTTACGATGCCATCAACAAGTAACTTTCGAGCATATCTTGCTCTTCTTTACTCATGCTTTCTTGAAATGTTTCACGTGATGTTACGCGTTGAATATATTCTGTTATTGCTGCGGCCTCTTTTGGTAATTCAATACCATAAAATGGAAGTCGCCAAAGTAACGGCGCTAAAACACCGTCCACAAGTGTGAAGTCATCACTTAGAAAGTGTTTATGGGCTTCAAATAAGGGTAACGCAGCTATTAAGTTTTCTCGAAGCAGTTTTTTTGCCTTGGCTGCCTTTTTCTCACCCGCATTAATAACATCATCTAAAAGTGTGTACCAATCTTGGTCTATACGATGAATAAGTAGGCGTGAACGCGCTCTCGACACAGGGTCAATCGGGTACAACGGTGGATGAGGGAATCGCTCATCTAAATATTCCATAATAATTCTAGAGTTAAATAACGCTAAGTCTCTATCAATTAATATCGGCAATGTTCCATATGGATTCAATTCTTGTAAGTCTTCTGGAAGCTCACTGCTGTCAATGTATTCAATATCCGCAGATGCGCTTTTCTCACATAAGACAAAACGAGTTCGATGGCTATAGTGACACATCGGATCAGCAAAGAGTGTCATGATTGATTTTCGATTTAGTGCATTTATCATAATTTTGTCCATTTTTTAAAATGTAAAAAGAGCTTTGTGTTTTTACACAAAGCTCTCTAGGCCTAAAACATTACTTATGTTTTAGTGTATATCTTTCCAGTATTCTTTTTTCAAGAGGTAAAAAATACCCAGCATTAGCAATATAAATACAAGCACTTTCCAGCCTAAGCGTTGGCGTTCCATTTTTGCAGGCTCGCCCATATAGGTCATAAAGTTAACTAAATCATTCATCGCTTTATCATACTCACGCTCGGTCATACGACCTGGCTCTGCAATTTCTAAATAATCTATTACTTTTTTTACGCCCCCGTCTGCAGTTTCAACGTCTTTATACACGGCGCGTTGCAACCCTTGTAAATCTGCTAATACGTGCGGCATACCTACTTTAGGGAATAACGTGTTATTCACACCGAAGGGACGATCCTCGTCAATGTAAAAGCTTTTAAGGTAGGTATACAACCAATCAGGGCCACGAGAGCGTGCAATTAATGACAAATCAGGTGGGTTTACACCAAACCATTTTTCTGCATCCTTAGGCCGCATTGAAATATTCATACCGTCGAATATTTTTTCACCGGTGAACATCAAATTCAATTCAACTAACTCCGGTGTAATGTCTAAGTCTTGCGCCATCCTTGAGTATCGAAGCTGTTTCGCTGAATGACAACTTAAGCAATAGTTTACAAAATACTTGGCTCCACGTTGTAAAGACGCTTTGTTACCTAAGTCAATGGTTGCTGACTCAAGCTCATGCCCACTGGACGCATAAGAATGAGATGACATGAGCAGAAAAATACTTAATATTAACGCCCTCATTTCTCTTCCACCCTTTCTGGTACGTACTTATCTTGCATCAGGTTTGAATACCAAGGCATCAATAAAAAGAATGCAAAGTACACAATCGTAAAGAACCTTGAAAAGAATGTGCCTACCGGTGAAACCGGTTGCATACCAAAGTAGCCCAAACCAACAAAGCTAATCACAAACGCTACGATAGCTGCTTTAAATACAGGGCCTCTGTAACGTATAGATTTATTCACCCCTCTATCCAACCAAGGCAATAAGAACATCACAATAATCGCGCCAGCCATTGCAACCACCCCTAAGAACTTATCTGGCACAGCCCTTAACACCGCATAGAATGGCGTAAAGTACCAAACTGGCGCAATGTGATCAGGTGTTTTTAATGGATTGGCTGGAACAAAGTTCGCATGTTCTAAGAAATAACCGCCCATTTCTGGCATGTAGAAAATAATCAACGCAAAGATAAAGAGAAACACGGCCACACCCACTAAATCTTTCACGGAGTAATAGGGATGGAATGGAATACCATCCAACGGTATACCTTTTGCGTCTTTATGTTTCTTAATTTCAATGCCTTCGGGGTTATTAGAACCCACCGCGTGCAACGCGACAATATGCATAAACACTAAGATAACCAGGACCAAAGGAATTGCAATCACATGAAAAGCAAAGAATCGGTTGAGGGTTGCATCAGAAATAACATAATCGCCACGCAACCATAACGCTAAGTCTTCACCTACATATGGAATCGCTCCAAACAAAGACACAATCACTTGCGCGCCCCAGTATGACATTTGACCCCAAGGTAACAAATAGCCCATAAAAGCTTCCGCCATCAACGCAACATAAATAATCATGCCGAAAACCCAGACTAATTCACGTGGCTTTTTGAATGAGCCGTAAATTAGGCCTCGAAACATGTGCAAATACACAACGACAAAAAATAACGAAGCGCCTGTAGAGTGCATGTAGCGTATTAACCAGCCCCAATCGACATCACGCATGATGTATTCAACTGAATCAAACGCTAATTTTGCATCCGGTTTGTAATGTATGGTTAAGAAGATACCCGTGATAATTTGGTTAACCAGCACCAACATTGCCAAGGAACCGAAATAATACATCCAGTTAAAATTCTTCGGCGCATAGTATTCAGCGAGGTGCTCATTCCATACTTTGCTTAAAGGGAAACGGTCATCCATCCAACCTAATGCATTTTTCAACATGCCACTCATTATGCTTTCCCCCCAATTAGAATTCTTGTATCTGTTAAGTATTTATGAGGCGGTATAACCAAATTTAATGGCGCAGGCACACCAGAGTATACACGGCCAGAATAATCAAAAAGTGAGCCGTGACATGGGCAAAAGAAGCCCCCTTTCCAGTCTGGGCCTAAATCTTCGGGCGCTACTTCTGGCCTAAAAGTTGGAGAACACCCCAAATGAGTGCAAATACCAACTGCTAGGAATACTTCTGGGTTAATTGAGCGACCAACATTTTTGCATGACTCAGGCTGCTCAGACTCATTAGAGTCCGGATCACGCAGTTTTTCTGTGTCTGCAGCAATTTGTGCCAACACGTCATTGCTACGTTTTAAAATCCAAACAGGTTTTCCTCGCCACTCAACGCGTATTAACTGGCCTTCCTCTAATTTGGAAATATCAGCTTCAACAGGCGCACCCGCAGCTTTAGCTCTATCACTTGGCATCATCGATGCTAAAAATGGCACCGCAACATAAGCAGCACCCACACCGGTTACTGCTGTAGCCGATGCTGTTAAAAAAAGACGTCTGCGCTTATCTACTGCATGTTCGCTCATCTAACTCTCCGTAAAATCATTGTAAATTACTAACGCTATATAAGCCTTAGTTATTAATGTGGCGGATTCTAGCATATTTAGAATAAAATTAGTGCTCGTAAGAACGGCTAAGTGCCTTTTTAAGACGATAAAAAAACAGTCCGCGTTTACGACTTAAACACAGTCTCAAATGTTTCCAAAAACAATATATTTTCCGAACGTGAACCGACCGTGACGCGCAAACATTCTGGCGGCAACCCCTGCACTGCACCCATTTTCTTAATCAAGATGCCTGCTTCTTTAAGCCCGTCAAACACACGCTCCGCAGAATCGCTCTGCAATGAGAATAAAATAAAATTAGCCTTACTTGGAAACACCTGAACCCCAGCAAACGTCGATAATTTTTTTAATAACACCTCTCGTTGTTCACAAATCAAGACTGCTTGAGCATTCAGTACATCAATGTGCTTAAACGCAAAGTTAGCGGTTAACTGAGTAAAAACATTGATATTGTACGGCAACCTGATCTTTTCAAGCTGACT
>JBDOOJ010000099.1:0-3083 GCA_039830885.1 Cycloclasticus sp. | reverse complement strand
GCAGTAACAGCGGCGTTAGCAATACGCCCTGGAATACCGACAATGGTCGCACCATCGGGCACTGATCGAACAACGACTGAATTAGACCCTATTCGGGCATCATTACCAATATCAATGGGACCCAAAATTTTAGCCCCAGCACCAACCACAACGCCATTGGCTAAGGTTGGATGTCGTTTGCCTTTTTGCCAGCTGGTACCACCGAGTGTTACACCGTGGTAAAGCGTGCAATCATCACCAATAACAGCCGTTTCGCCGACCACTACACCCATTCCATGGTCGATGAAAAATCGTTTGCCGATAACAGCGCCGGGGTGAATTTCTATACCGGTAAACCAACGTGCGAAGAAAGATAAAAAACGTGCGATAAATTTAAGGTTTGCGTGCCATAACCAATGGTTTAAACGATGAAACATTAACGCATGTAAGCCGGGATAGGTGGTTAGCACCTCAAGTTTTGTACGCGCAGCGGGGTCGCGTTCAAAAACAATATTGATATCTTCTTTTAACTGATCAAACATATTTGCTAACTATTTAGTGTTGTGTATTAACTGTATTCTAACGTGCGCAGGAAACAAACACGTTTTTTTCTATCGCTTCAAACCGTCTATTTTATTATTAATAGCGGTTAATATGCCTCGCAAGATATTCACCTCGGTTCGGTTTAACTCAGAGCGATAAAAAATTCGTCTAATTCTTTGTTGAAGACGCTTCGTTTTATATAACTGCAAAAAATCTGTTTTTTCGAGCGTCTTTAATAAGTGATCGAAAAAGCCTTCAAATTCTTGACTCGTTGCTGGTCTATCTTCAACTTCGGGTGAGTCGATGACTTGCTCACCAATAACGGCAGAATAGATCTCATAACACAGCACCTGTACGGCCGATGCTACATTCAATGAGCTAAAATCTGGATTTGTCGGAATGTGTAATAAATGATTACATAACTCCAACTCATCATTGGTTAAGCCTGAATTCTCACGTCCAAACACCAAACCCACTTTTGATGATTTGGCACCCGAAATTAATAACTCACAGCCTTTCTTCGGGCCGACTTCTGACCAGCCTAAGTGCCTAATTCTTGCGCTGGCGCCAAGGACTACTTCACATGGTTCCAATGCATCTTTTAAACTGCTATATACCGTTGCATTGCTAAGGATATTATCTGCGCCAGATGCGCGAGATGTCGCCTCTGCGCTTGGGAATATTTTTGGGTTAACCAAGGCTAAGTCAGTTAGCCCCATGTTTTTCATTGCACGTGCGGTTGCTCCAATATTCCCAGGGTGGGATGTTTGCACCAACACTATCCTAATATTAGACAGTATTTCGCTATTTTCATTGATATTCAAAAGGCATTCTCCAACGGTATCTGTTATCCTTGCGCCAATTCAAAAGCTAGGCAAAATCATGCATCCAATGTTAAACATTGCTATTCGAGCAGCAAGGCAAGCAGGCGATATTATAATACGTTCAGCTGACTCAATTGACACTCTTAAGATAACTATAAAGAGTCAAAATGATTACGCCACTGAAATTGATAAACGTGCAGAAGAAGAAATTATTAATACGATTCTAATGGCCTACCCAGATCATGGTGTATTAGCAGAAGAATCCGGCTACCTAAATGAAGGCGCTGAGTACATGTGGATTATTGATCCGCTGGACGGCACAACAAATTATATGCACGGTTTTCCACATTATGCTGTCTCGATAGCATTAACTAAAGATGGCGTGCTTGAACAGGCGGTTATATACGACCCTGTACGTCAAGACCTGTTTACCGCTTCGCGTGGTAAAGGAGCGATGTTAAATAACCGTCGTTTACGCGTTAGTAGACAACGCAAGATTGAAGGTGCTTTCTTAGGCACAGGCTTCCCATTTAAAAACAATAAAAATATCGAACCATACCTAGATATTTTCCGTGATATCTTTTGTTCAACATCGGGCGTTAGACGCGCTGGCGCAGCCTCTTTAGACCTCGCTTACGTCGCCGCCGGTAAATTGGATGGTTTTTTTGAAATTGGCCTTAAGCCATGGGACTTAGCTGCGGGCGTGTTAATGATTCAAGAAGCGGGTGGAGTTGTAACAGACTTTGAGAACGAACATGACTATTTGAAAACCGGCAATATCGTCTGTGGTAATCCGAAAATGCACCGCGCTTTATTGGATAAAATTGAACCTCACGCTAATAAGGTTATTAATAGCAACTAACTGTCACCGGTGGTTACAATAAATGTTGCGCACCCATTCTGCAACGGGATGCTTTGCGTAACTGTCGTGTAACGCTTTAATCTGAGCATCTGGAATTTCTTTCTCAGCCCATGGAAACGGGTGCTCTTTTGGCAAGACCAATAGCGATAACATCGAAGCTACCGATATGTCTGCACGGGTAAATGTATCACCTAATAAATAAGATTGTTTACTGATAATTTTTTCAATATCAGCAAGAGCTTCATCGAATTCAACTTGCGCTTTGGCAACCTTCTCATCTGAAACAACGTAGGTATCATGGATTTTTCGTTTTAATACGGGATACATAAAGGTAAACAAACCTTTTTTTAAGCCAGACATTGGGTAGGTAAAACAAAAACGAATATAGTCCGGGTAATTTAATAATCGGGCATATAAAATTTGTCGTATGTTTTCACCTAGTCGCTTATCCATATCTTTCTCAAGCGCCTGACAAGCTTCAAGCTGTTCGGCACCTGTTGGCGTTAGTTTATTGTCTGGAAATTTATCTTCCAAATAATCTATTATTTCACTTGAACCTTGAATAGCATCGTTACCATCCAGTAAAACAGGTACGGACGTTCGTTTACCGTATCGACGCACAGTAATCATATGCAAGCCCGGCATGACAGCTATTGGGTCATAAACTATGTTCTTATGATCCAGCACCCAGCGAGCTTTTTCACAGTAATGTGAATGTGGAAAAACAAGTAATTTCATCAGGCTTTCCCCTTTGCGGTACTCCAACGATCTAGATTTAGGTACACATAATAAGCAATGATGATGTCGTAAGTAGGACAAAAAGCTGCATAGCCGGCAGGCACTTGAGTCCAAGTAATCCCCGCACTTATTTCAGA
>JBDOOJ010000059.1:0-39260 GCA_039830885.1 Cycloclasticus sp. | reverse complement strand
AGGGCCCTTGAAGACTACAAGGTTGATAGGCACGGTGTGGAAGCGCAGTAATGTGTGAAGCTAACGTGTACTAATTGCCCGTGAGGCTTGACCATATAACACCCAAAAGGGTTGTTATAGCAAATAATATATATATGAATTCATGTACAACTTTCTAAATTATTGCAGAGATTTTCTCTGATGCCGATTTGCCTGGTGGCAATAGCGAGCGTGTACCACCCGATCCCATTCCGACCTCGGAAGTGAAACCGCTTAGCGCCGATGATAGTGTGGCAGTAGCCATGTGAAAGTAGGGAACCGCCAGGCTTTTACACAGAAACCCGCCTTTTGGCGGGTTTTTTTTGCCAAAATTATTTGATTGAATATGTTAGAATTCCTTCTTTAAAGAGTTCGCTATTCATGTTTCATTCAGTCGGACTTTATATAATTAAATCGTTGTTAATACAGAGGAAGTTAGTGTTATGAGAAAATTATTTTTAATCGTTGGTTTAGGTTTGCTTTTGATTGGTGGTAAAGCAATTGCTCATGGTGACGCAGCCCCCCAACCTGTTGATGTATCGACATTACCTCCGTTGGGTGAAGAATGGTTGGAAACAAACCCATACAGTGGCCAAGAAGAAGTTAATGAAGAAGTCATTAAAGTTGGCAAAGCTGCCTATACATCTAATTGTGCTAGATGCCATGGTTTAGGGGCGGTATCTGGTGGTATTTCTCCTGACCTTCGTGAGTTAGAAGAAGGTGAAGAGGGTGACGAGTGGTTTATCTATCGCATCAGAACAGGCGCTACACGTAATGGTATTACTTATATGCCTGCTTTCGAAGGAATTTTCAGTCAAGAAGCTATGTGGGCCATTAGATCTTGGATTGAAACTGTTCCAGCTGACTAATTTAGAATGAAGCAACTTATTATAATAATCCTGTTGGGAGTTTTCTCTCAGCAGGTTTTTTCGTTTTCAGAGGTGCAAGAAAAAGGCTATCTTCGCGTTGCTGTTTATAAAAATTATGCCCCCTTTTCTTTTCGTGAAAAAACTCGATTAACGGGCATTGAAGTTGATTTAGGCAAGCTAATCGCGGCCAAGTTAGGAGTCGACCCGTTAATCTGGGCCATAGGTGCAGACGAAAATATGGAAGATGACTTAAGAAACACAGTATGGAAAGGGCATTACCTGGGTGGAGGAACGGCAGATGTAATGTTCCATGTTCCCGTAAATAAGCACTTTGCAGAAAATAACGACCGTGTCATTATTTTTAATGCTTATTTTAAAGAGGAAACTGTTGCGGTTAGACATAATTCAAAAGCAGACATACCCTTAGCGAAACTCTTTGCCAACTCACTTATTGGTGTAGAGTTAGATACGCTGCCTGATTTTTATTTAGTAGGCGCTATGGGTGGTCGCTTCAGAGAAAATGTTACACACTATGCTACAGTTGAATTAGCCATCAAGGCTTTACAAGAAGGCGAGGTTAAAACGGTCGTAGCTCCTAGAAGTCAAATTGAATCAGCATTGGGTGAATCAGTGAGTGAATATTTATTTTCTGGTGTCTCAATGCCTGCATCTTACCAATCCAGTTGGGTCGTAGGAATGGCAGTTAAACAGGGTCGTGATAGTCTTGTCACTAAAATCACTAACGCGTTAACGGAAATAAAAGCGTCCGGTGAATTAAAAGCGTTATTCGAAAAGTACAACACAAGTTACATAGCACCTTAACACTCAACTTAAGGGCTTCATCAATAACAAGGAAGGCTTATGAAGAGAATAATACTATTATCACTGCTTCTTAGCAGCGCCGTTTCACTTGCAGCACCATTGGAAGGTGCAAAGAAAATCTATCTTGTTAGTACCACGGGTGAACTTACGCAAGTGGCCACTGTCGAATTTAAACCCAATAACGATAACATTGATTACACCGTTTCGATGATAGATAAGCCGTTTGAAAATCAATTTTTATCGATGAGGCCATTTAAATGTGTCATGGGATCTAAACAGGTGATGTGTCACGTACCTTACCCCTATGAGAAAAAAGGCTTTGTTAAAAGAAGCGATCTAAGTGATTTATCTTTTGATCTATTATTCTTGCATAAAAGTCCATCAGAATATGGCATCAATATGTGGAATGGTATTTTTTACAAACTGTCTGTCGTTGATAACCAGATAGAAGGTATTGTTTCTGAAGTGGATATGAATATTTTAGCTTCGCCGCCTGATAACTTAGATGAACCTTTTGCCGAAGACGAGATATTTGAAGCGGATGAAAGTAATTATGTGTACCCTCGCGTATTAATTAAATAACATTTTTTTATATGAAAAATATCGCTCTATTATTACTGTGTCTAACGTTTCCATTTCTAACGTTTGCTAAAGAATTACCTCAAGACCCTTTAGGCTCCGTGCAGTGGAATGATATGTATAACGCTTTTTTAAAGGGACACCCTGCGGTTTTTGATGGCCGTGTAAAATTAATAGCGCCGGATTTTGCAGAAGACCCAATGAATGTACCTGTCACGGTCGATGCGCGAAATTTAAAAGACATAAAAAAAATAGTAATATTTGCAGACTTTAACCCCATTCCACTGATTGCGCGATTTTATCCAACAGGCGCTGAAGCACTACTCTCATTTCGATTTAAAATCCAACAAGCCTCACCGGTAAGGGCAGCTGTTTTAACGGGAGATGGCAAATGGCATATGGCAGGAAGTTGGGTGAATTCTGCAGGCGGTGGCTGCACAGCAGCGAGTACAGGGCAGGTAGTTGGTGATTGGATGGATTACATGGGTGAGGTGTATGGTAAGCGCTGGGCTACAAATGATTCAAACCGGTTACGGTTTCAAATTAAACATCCAATGGATACTGGCCTAGCTCCAGGTATTCCAGCATTCTATATAGAACACCTTAACTTTAGAAATGAAGCGGGTGATGTGTTAGCGCACTTGGAGTTGTTTGAGCCGATCAATGAAAATCCGGTGCTAAGTTTAAACTTTAAACAACTTGATAAATCTGCACCTATCTACATGACAGGCTCTGATAATAATGGCAACGAATTCGAAGCGGAATTCAACTTATGAGTTATTGGCTTAAGTTCTCTTTATTATTAATTGTTCAAATACTTGTAACTCCAGCAACGATTGCCGCAAATTTTGACTATCAATTAAAAGCGACTAAAGTTGCTGAAAACACATACGTATTCGTTGGTGAAACGGAAGATTTCACCTTTGAAAATGGTGGAAATATTGTAAATACCGGCTTTATTGTTACTTCAGAGGGTGTAGTGGTTATTGATACAGGCTCTTCGCTTAGATACGGTAACCAAATGAAAGAGGCGATAGCTTCAGTCACAAATAAACAAGTTGTATTAGTTTATATCACGCATCACCACCCAGATCACTTCCTCGGTAATCAGGCATTTAAAGATGTCGGTATAGTGGCGCTTGGCGAAACAATCAAGAACATTAATAATGAAGGCGCTGGTTTTGCAGATAACCTTTACTTAATGGTCGGTGATTGGATGCGGGGTACAGATGTTTTGGTGCCAAACCAAGTTGCTGAATTAGGGTTGGCGACGATGGGAGAACACAAGCTAGAAATTATGTCGTTAGCTGGGCATACCAGTGGCGATATGGCTATTTTTGATCACTCAACGGGTGTGCTTTTTTCCGGTGATTTGATATTCCATAAACGTACGTTAACAACACCACATGCAAATTTTGAGCAATGGTTGGCAAGCTTGACTACGCTACGCGCATTACCAATTAAAGTGCTCGTGCCAGGTCATGGTCCTATTACTAAGACAAAAGAGCCAATTAATGAGATGGTTGATTATATTAACTGGCTTGATGAGACACTAAGTAAAGCCGTTAATGATGGTTTGTCTATGACCGATGCGATGCAAATAGAGTTGCCAGAACGTTTTCAAACGAATGCTTTATTAAAAAGCGAATTTTCGCGTTCAATAACTCATTTGTATTTGTCATATGAGAACGTTGTATTTAAACGAATAAATTAACAATTATGATGATTCGTGCAGTAGGTGTTTTGTTTTTTATGGCGATATTTTCATCTGCTTGTGCTGAAACCGATATAAAAACGAGCTTAATTGAAGAGCCTTATCGTGGGCTGCCATATCATGCTGTTACAACGCAGGTGCCGCCAATTGGTATTAAGCGTATTTCGGCCATTGATTTAAAAGCTATACTGGTAAGTAAGCAGCAGCCAATAATGATTGACGTGTATGGTGCTATTTTTAGAGAAGAGTCCTTGGACTTCGACGGTGCTTGGTTAGTTAGCTCGCCGCGCCAGAACATCCCTGGCAGTGTTTGGTTGCCAAATGTTGGGAAGCAAGAATTAAAGTCCGTTGTTAAACTGTATTTTGACACTAATTTAGTGGAGCTAACGGCGGGAAATAAATCAAAGGCGTTGGTTTTCTATTGTATCGAAGATTGTTGGATGGCTTGGAATGCCGCTAAAAGAGCGCGTGAATGGGGCTACAGTAATGTAATGTGGTTTCGCGAAGGTGTAGATGGCTGGAAAGATATAAAGGGTGAACTACAGCCAAGTGAGCCAATAAATTTACCTGTTAATGATTGATCTATTATTCTAATAAGTTACTAAAAAAGGCAGCCGATTGGCTGCCTTTTTTTAATGCCCAAAATTATGACTAGAATGAGTCGCCGGGTATACGAACCCAGCCTTCCATTAAGACTCTAGCGCTTCGGCTCATAATAGCTTTCGATACTGCCCATTCACCATTCTGTATGCTGGCTTCAGCACCTACTCGTAATGTGCCTGAAGGGTGTCCAAAGACCACGGCTTTAAGTTCTCCACCACCAGCAGCTAAGTTAACTAAGGTGCCAGGTACGGCGGCTGCCGCACCAATGGCCACAGCGGCTGTGCCCATCATAGCGTGGTGTAATTTGCCCATTGATAATGCACGGACATGTAGGTCAATATCATCTGCAGCAATTTTTTTATTGCTTGATGTGACGTAAGGTTTTGGGCCAGATACAAACGCTACTTTTGGTGTGTGTTGACGGCTTTCCGCGTCTTCAATGTTACTAATCAGCCCCATTTTGATAGCACCGTATGCACGAATAGTTTCAAACATGGCGAGCGCTTTTTCATCATTATTAATGTCGTCTTGTAGCTCGGTGCCTAAATAATTAATATCTTCCGCATTGACGAAAATAGTGGGTATGCCAGCGGTTATCATCGTTGCTTTAAATGTGCCAACGCCAGGCACTTCAAGGTCATCTACTAAGTTGCCAGTAGGGAACATGGACTCGCCATCTGCAGATGGTTTCATAAACTCAACGGCCACTTCTGCTGCTGGGAATGTGACGCCATCTAGTTCAAAATCACCAGTTTCTTGTACTTCACCATTAGTGATAGGCACATTAGCTATGATGGTTTTGTTGATGTTGGCTTGCCAGATACGTACAACTGCAATGCCATTGTCAGGAATTCTACTGGCTTCAACAAGACCTTGAGAAATGGCAAATGAGCCAACCGCAGCGGTTAAGTTGCCACAGTTACCGCTCCAATCAACAAAAGCTTTGTCGATGGCCACTTGGCCAAATAAATAATCAACGTCGTGATCTACTTGAGTGCTTTTGGCCAAAATAACAGTTTTGCTGGTACTAGACGTTGCGCCACCCATACCATCAGTTTGTTTGCCGTAAGGATCTGGGCTGCCGATCACACGTAATAATAAATTGTCACGTGCTTCACCGGCAACTTGTGCCGCGGCAGGCAAGTCGGTCAGGTTAAAGAAAACACCTTTACTGGTGCCGCCTCGCATATACGTGGCCGGTATTTTTACTTGAGGTACATGAGACATAAGGATTCCTGTTTAGCTTGTTTTGTCGTCAAGAAAATCTTGCGCGAAGCGTTGTAATACGCCGCCGGCTTCATAAACTAAAACTTCATCAGCCGTATCGAGTCGGCAAGTGACGGGAACGTCCACTGTGTCGCCATTTTTACGAGTGATGGTCAGTGTTAATGATGCAAGAGGAGATATGTCGCCTGTGACGCTGTATGTTTCAGTGCCGTCTATGTCGAATGTATTACGGTCGTCGCCCGCGTTGAATTCAATAGGCAGTACGCCCATGCCCACAAGGTTGGTACGGTGAATACGCTCGAAGCCTTCGGCGACAATAACTTCAACACCTGCTAAACGAACACCTTTAGCCGCCCAGTCACGTGATGAACCCTGTCCATAATCTGCACCGGCAATGATAATCAGCGGTTGCTTGCGTTCCATATACGTTTCGATGGCTTCCCACATGCGTGATACGGTTCCTTCTGGCTCAATACGAGCAAGTGAACCTTGTTTTACTTCGCCGTTTTCCTTCACCATTTCATTCAATAGTTTAGGGTTGGCAAAGGTGGCACGTTGAGCCGTTAAATGGTCTCCACGGTGAGTGGCGTAGGAGTTAAAGTCCACTTCAGGCAAGCCCATTTTGTGTAAGTAAGCACCGGCAGCACTGTCGAGCATAATCGCGTTAGAGGGCGATAAATGGTCGGTTGTGATGTTGTCACCTAAAACGGCTAAAGGACGCATATCTTTCATGGTGCGTTCTCCGGCTAATGCGCCATCCCAGTAAGGTGGGCGGCGGATATAGGTGGTCTTTGGACGCCAATCGTATAGCGGATCCACTTGTTCGCTCTGTGCAACATTTTCAGGGAACATCGGGATGTAGACTTGACGGAACTGTTCAGGTTTAACGCTTTCCTTTACGATTTTGTCAATTTCTTCATCACTTGGCCAGATGTCTTTTAAGGTAATAGGGTTGCCATCTTGATCGTTGCCTAGGATGTCTTTTTCAATATCAAAACGAATAGTGCCGGCAATCGCATAGGCCACAACCAACGGTGGAGATGCTAAGAAAGCTTGTTTTGCATAAGGATGGATACGACCATCGAAGTTACGGTTGCCTGATAGAACTGCTGTTGTATATAGGTCGCGGTCAATCACTTCTTTTTGAATAACAGGGTCTAATGCGCCACTCATGCCATTACACGTTGTGCAGGCAAATCCAACGATACCGAAACCCATTTGTTCAAGCTCGGTCAGTAAATTTGAATCTTCTAGATAAAGTTGAGCTACTTTTGAGCCCGGTGCAAAGGATGTTTTAACCCAAGGCTTACGCTTTAAACCCAACCTGTTAGCGTTACGGGCAATCAGTGCCGCAGCGATGACGTTACGAGGGTTACTGGTGTTAGTGCAACTGGTGATAGCGGCGATAATCACGGCGCCATCAGGCATTAAGCCTTCTTCGTTTTCAACCACGCCAGATATTCCGCGTTCAGCGAGTTCAGAGGTCGGTACGCGACGGTGTGGGTTTGATGGGCCAGCAATGTTACGAACAACCGATGATAAATCGAATGTTAGGACGCGTTCATAGGTGGCTGTCTCAAGATCGTCAGCCCATAAGCCTGTTTCTTTGGCGTAGGTTTCGACTAATTTAACTTGTTCAGCTTCGCGACCTGTTAGCTTAAGGTAATCAATGGTTTGTTCATCAATGAAGAACAAGCCAGCAGATGCGCCAAATTCAGGCGTCATGTTGGAGATGGTGGCTCTATCGCCAATGGTGAGGCTGCGTGCGCCTTCGCCATAGAACTCTAGGTACGATGAAACCACTTTTGCATTACGCAAAAATTCGGTTAGCGCTAAAACGATATCGGTTGCGGTGATGCCTGGTTGAGCTTTGCCTGTTAACTCTACGCCAATAATGTTTGGTAAGCGCATGTAGGATGGGCGACCTAACATCACGGTTTCAGCCTCTAGTCCACCAACGCCAAGGGCGATAACGCCTAATGCATCAACGTGAGGTGTGTGGCTGTCTGTTCCGACAAGTGTGTCTGGAAATGCAACGCCATCACGTGCGTGCACAACGGGTGACATTTTTTCTAAATTGATTTGATGCATGATGCCGTTGCCGGGTTGGATCACGTCAACATTTTTAAAGGCCGTTTTACACCAGTTAATAAAGTGAAAGCGATCATCGTTACGGCGATCTTCAATGGCACGGTTTTTTTCAAACGCGTCTTTCTCGAAACCGGCGTGTTCTACTGCCAACGAGTGGTCAACAATCAGTTGAGTTGGAACAACGGGGTTAACGTCGGCTGGATCACCGCCTTTATCGGCAATCGCGTCACGTAGACCAGCAAGGTCAACCAATGCTGTTTGCCCCAGAATATCATGGCAAACAACGCGAGCTGGGTACCAAGGGAAATCAAGGTCTTGCTTGCGTTCAATGATTTGTTTAAGTGAGTCAGTGAGTGCGCTCGGGTCACAACGACGGACGAGGTTTTCTGCGTATACGCGTGATGTATACGGAAGTTTTGCGTAGGCGCCAGGTTGAATGGCCTCGATAGCGGCACGCGTGTCAAAAAAATCTAAGTCGGTGTCAGGAAGTTTTTTGCGGTAGTCGGTATTCATGTGTTTACTCACTTAATCATAGGTATAGATAAAAAAGCCAGCCTTAAAGTTCAAGACTGGCTGTGTATTGTTACAAAGGGGAAACTAACCTCTATCTGCAATCGGTTTAACAGAACGAGGGGCTTCACCAATATAATCCGCATTGGGTCGAATAATGCGGTTGTCTGAACGTTGCTCCATTACGTGTGCTGTCCAGCCTGATACGCGTGACATCACGAAGATAGGGGTGAACAACTTAGTAGGAATGCCCATGAAATGGTAGGCAGATGCATGGAAGAAATCAGCATTACAGAATAGTTTCTTTTCGCGCCACATGACTTCTTCACAGCGTACAGAAACATGATATAACGTTGTATCACCAGCTTCGTTGGCTAGTTTTTCAGACCATTTTTTAATGATGGCGTTACGTGGGTCAGATGTTTTGTAGATGGCGTGTCCAAAGCCCATGATTTTTTCTTTACGAGCCAGCATGCCCATCATTTTTTCTTCAGCTTCTTCAGGGGTTTTCCAGTCCTGAATCATATTCATTGCCGCTTCGTTTGCGCCGCCGTGTAGCGGGCCGCGTAATGTGCCAATAGCACCGGTTACGCAAGAATGGATATCTGATAATGTTGAAGCACAAACGCGAGCAGCAAAGGTAGAGGCATTAAACTCATGCTCTGCGTATAAAATAAGTGATACCGTCATGATTTGTGCATGCAGTTCGCTTGGTTTTTCGCCGCGTAATAAATGTAGGAAGTGACCGCCAATTGAATCGTCATCTGTTTCAGTGTCGATGCGGACACCGTCATGACTGAACTTATACCAGTAACAGATAATGGATGGGAAGATAGCTAGCATACGTTCAACTTTCTCTTGTTGCTGAGAAAAATCTTCTTCTATTTCTAAGTTGCCAAGCATTGAGCAGCCCGTACGTAGTACGTCCATAGGGTGTGCGTCTGCAGGGATTTTTTCTAGTACAATTTTAAGTGCTTCTGGTAAACCGCGTTGGCTTTTTAGTCTGCCAATGTAGTCGTCTAATTGTTGTTGAGAAGGGAGTTCGCCTTTAGCTAGTAAATAAGCGACTTCTTCAAACGATGAAGTGTCAGCCAATTCGCTCATATCGTAGCCTCTGTAGGTGAGGCCAGTGCCGGTTTTTCCGACAGTACATAGTGCGGTTGATCCAGCAGATTGACCTCGTAGGCCTTTCAAACTGCCGTGTGTTTTTTCCTCAGCCATTTATTTTTTCTCCTTTGAAAATAGCGCGTCTAACTTTTGTTCATATTCGTGGTAGCCGAGTACGTCGTATAGTTCCATACGTGTTTGCATAGTGTCGACTACATTTACTTGTGTGCCTTCTTTGCGAATAGTTTCGTACACGTTTAGTGCAGCGTTGCTCATTGCGCGGAATGCAGACAATGGGTAAAGCACCATGCTTGCGCCGGCTTCACCAAGTTCAGTTGTAGTGAAGTAAGGCGTTTGACCAAATTCAGTAATGTTTGCTAGAACAGGCACGTCAACCGCAGCGGTAAATGCGCGGTAGTCGTCCAACTCGTATACAGCTTCAGCAAAAATCATATCAGCACCGGCTTCAACATAAGCGCAAGCACGATCAATAGCGGCTTGTTGGCCTTCGCTGTTATAAGCATCGGTGCGCGCCATTAAAACAAAATCAGAATCTGTTTTAGCATCGGCTGCCGCTTTAACGCGATCAACCATTTCTTCTTTTGAGACAAGTTCTTTATTTGGACGGTGACCACAACGCTTGGCAGCCACTTGGTCTTCAATATGAACCGCAGCAACGCCAGCGCGTTCAAATTCTTTAATGGTGCGAGCGATGCTAAATGCGCTGCCCCAGCCGGTGTCAATATCAACTAATAAAGGTACGTCGGTTGCTGCTGTAATGCGGCTAGCATCCGTGAGCACGTCGTTTAATGTTGTTACGCCTAAATCAGGTAGGCCAAATGATGTGTTAGCAACGCCGCCGCCAGATAGGTAAATAGCTTTGTAGCCTGTTCTTTCTGCCAATAGTGCTGCGTAGGCATTAATTGTGCCCATGATTTGTAATGGTTTTTCTTCTGCCATTGCTTCACGGAAGCGTAGGCCTGCTGATTTAATAGTGCTCATCTAAAATAAAACTCCTAAACTAGATTCATTAAACGCTTTTTGGATAACCAAGCGCTTTAAGGTTTTCGGCTATTTCGCCTAAAGTGTCTGGGTCGTCGATGGTTGCCGGAACTTTATGTTCAACACCATCAGCCATGCTACGCATGGTGCCGCGTAGGATTTTTCCAGAACGTGTTTTTGGTAAACGTTTAACAATGGTCGCCATTTTAAACGCGGCAACAGGGCCAATTTTTTCACGCATTAACGCGACTAGTTCTTTAACCACTTCAGCGTCATCACGGTTAGCGCCAGACTGTAATACGGCAAAGCCCATTGGCGATTGACCTTTTAATTTATCGGCAACACCAATAACCGCGCACTCTGCAACCTCAGGGTGCTCTGCAATCACTTCTTCCATTGCGCCTGTTGAGAGCCTATGGCCAGCGACGTTAATCACGTCATCAGTACGACCCATAATGTAAACGTAACCATCGCCGTCTTGGTAGCCTGCATCGCCGGTTTCGTAGTAGCCCTCAAAGGTTTCAAGGTAAGAGCTAAAGAAGCGCTCTTCATTTTGCCAAAGGGTAGGGAAGGTACCTGGAGGAAGCGGTAATTTTATCGCAATTGCACCCATTTCACCGTTTTTAACTTGCTCTCCAGCTTCGTTCAGGAATTGTATGTCATAACCAGGAACCGCTTTAGTCGGTGAACCAGATTTAACAGGAAATTCTTCAAGGCCTAAGCAGTTAGCAGCAATCGCCCAGCCGGTTTCTGTTTGCCACCAATGATCCACCACGGGTACTTGAATTTTATCTTGAGCCCAATGCAGTGTGTCTGGATCGCAACGTTCACCCGCAAGGAATAGTGCGCGCATGCAAGACATGTCGTATTTTTTGATGTACTCGCAATCAGGGTCTTCTTTTCTGATCGCGCGAAGGGCGGTTGGAGCAGTAAATAAAGAAGCCACTTTGTGCTCAGAAATGATGCGCCAAAACGCACCAGGGTCCGGCGTGCCGATTGGCTTGCCTTCAAAAATAAGTGTTGTTGAACCGTTTAATAACGGGCCGTAACAAATGTAGGAGTGTCCCACTACCCAGCCAATATCAGACGCTGCCCAAAACACTTCGCCAGGCTTGATGTTGTAGAGGTTTTTCATAGTCCACATCATTGCTACGGCATGGCCGCCGTTGTCACGAACAACGCCTTTTGGTTGGCCAGTCGTGCCTGATGTATAAAGAATGTATAGCGGGTCGGTTGCTTCAACTGATACGCAATCAGCCGGTGTTGCGTTGGCAACTGCATCAGCCCAATCAACGTCACGGCCTTCTTGCATTTCAGCTACTTCTTGAGGGCGTTGGAAAATAACGGTGTTGGTTGGCTTGTGTTCAGCCAGGTCAATCGCACCATCTAATAAAGGTTTGTACTTAATAATACGAGAACCTTCAATGCCGCAAGAGGTCGAAAGCACTACTTTTGGTTTGGCGTCATCAATACGAACAGCTAATTCGGCAGCAGCAAAGCCACCAAAAACGACTGAGTGAACCGCGCCGATTCTTGCGCAAGCTAGCATCGCCATAACACCCTGTGGAATCATTGGCATATATATAAGTACGCGATCACCTTTGGTAACGCCTAAGCCGGTTAACACGCCAGCAAGTTTCGCTACTTCATCTAACAGTTCTTGGTAAGAGTAGGTTCTTTTTGTATTGGTAACAGGGCTGTCGTATATAAGAGCAGCTTGGTCTGCGCGACCATCTTTAACGTGACGATCTAGCGCGTTATAACAGGTGTTTAATTTGCCACCTGTAAACCAACGGTAGATAGGTGCGTTTGAGTCATCCAGAATCTTTTCGGCAGGTTGATCCCAGTCGATTGCTTTTGCAGCGTTGCCCCAGAATTCGTCTGGGTTGTTAAGTGATTGTTCGTAACTTTCTAGATACTTCCCCATTGCCTACTCCTGTTTGTGTATGTATGAAAGATTAAAATCGCTTTTCTTTTTGGTTTTTTTATACAAAATGACCAGCGATTATATGCTTTTTAGGCGTTTTTTTCAACCCAGACCATAAGACCTTGGGTTATCAGGTCAATGTCTAAGGATAGAATGTCGGTAATTTCTTCAGCGCTTAATTGGCAGCCGGTTAGTAAAACTTCTTCGATAAAATAGCGCTGTATTTGAGATTTAAGTTCTTGGGCGTTAGGTGATTGCACAGCAAATTTTGCAAATAAAGTGACTCTTTCTCGTAACTTTTTTGTTAGTGGTTGAAGGTTGTCGACTTTATTAAAATGGGTAAGGTAAGCTCGATTGCATCCCGCTGCCATTATTTTATCAATAGAGTTCAGCCAATCCTGTGGGTTGAAGTCGACCGGTGAGGATGGGGGGAATATAAAGGGTTGTTCGTTAACGGTTAGTTCTGGATACGCGACCCCAAAGGTGTCGCCAGTGAATATGCCATTGCTGTTTTCATCGATGATGCAAAAGTGATGTTTTGCATGACCCGGGGTGTCAATAAATTTAAGCTCTCTACCTTGGAAGTTAATGCTAAATCCATCTTCGGCTTGAGTGACTCGTTGTTCGTCAATAGCAATCAGGTCGCCATAATGTTTTTTGAACTCATCTTCGCCATACACGGCAGAAGCACCTGCTTGCAGGCGGCTTGGGTCTATCATATGACGTGCGCCGCGTGGGTGGATGATGAGCTGCGCATTGGGTGCGTGCTGCATCATACTGCCAGCGCCACCCGCGTGGTCCAAATGCACGTGAGTGGGAATGACGTAATCGACGTTCTCAAGGGGGATGTTCTTTTCTGCTAGCAGTTCAATTAATAAAGGCACGGTGTAATTAGTGCCCACATCGATAAATGCAGCGTGACCATTTTGTACTATTAGATAACAACTGGCTAAACCGGGGCGGATGTATTGTGAATCGACACAGCTAACGCCGTGGCCAATATCTTCGTATATAAGGTTATTCATGTTTTTAGCTATTGTGAAAAAGAGTCGTTATGGTAAACTCAAAAGTCAGTTTTTCAAATTAAGATTGAAAAATAACTGGATTAAAAAAATTTCAAAGAATAAACGAGGAGTTTTAAATGGAACTACGCAAATTAAAGTCAGTCATTAAAGTCTGTCTTGCAAGTGCAATATTGTCAGCAGGCGCAGCCAGTGCTGGTGTAACAGATGATGATATTCTAAATGATGCCACGAACACAGAAAATATTGTGACTTACGGTATGGGTTTACAGGGGCAACGTTATAGCCCATTGGATGCAATTAATGCGGAGACAATTAAAGATTTAGTGCCAGCGTGGTCTTTTTCTTTTGGTGGCGAAAAACAGCGTGGACAAGAAGCGCAGCCAGTTATATATAACGGCAAAATTTTTGTAACGGCTTCTTACTCACGTCTATTTGCGATTGACGCAAGAACGGGTGAAGAGCTTTGGGAATACAATCACCGTCTTCCTGATGGCATTCTTCCTTGTTGTGATGTTATTAACCGTGGTGCTGCGCTTTATGGCGATCTGGTTATCTTCGGCACATTGGATGCAAAAATCGTTGCTTTACATCAAGACACAGGCAAGGTTGTTTGGAAGGCTAAAGTTGATGATTACAAAGCTGGTTATTCATTAACAGCCGCACCTATCATTGTTAAAGGCAACGTTATCACGGGTGTTTCTGGTGGTGAGTTTGGTGTTGTTGGTCGCGTAGAATCACGTGACGCTTTAACAGGTGCCTTAGTTTGGGTTCGTCCTGTTATCGAAGGTCACATGGGTTATAAATACGGCCCTGCTGTTAAAAAGAAAAACGGCAAATTTAAAGACGGCGAAAAAATCGAAAATGGCATCACAGGTACACGTGGCGCAACATGGCCGGGTGATATGTGGAAAACAGGTGGCGCAGCTACTTGGTTAGGTGGCACATACGATCATGAAGTTGATTTGTTGTTCTTCGGCACAGGTAACCCTGCTCCTTGGAACTCTCATTTACGTCCTGGCGACAACCTATATGCTGCATCAACAGTAGCGATTGATCCTGATACTGGCAAAATGGTTTGGCATTACCAATCAACACCTAACGAAGGTTGGGATTTTGATGGCGTGAACGAATTTATCTCTTTTGACCTTAAAAAAGATGGAAAAATCATTAAAGCTGGCGCGAAAGCGGATAGAAACGGTTTCTTCTATGTGATGGATCGTACAAACGGTAAATTGATTTCAGCCAATCCATTTGTTACTCGTCAAGAGTGGACAACGGGTGTTGATATGAAAACAGGCCGTCCAATTGAAACTGCAACAGCTCGTCCAGGTAATCCTGCTGACTCAGCTGACGGTAAAAAAGGCACCTCTACATTTGCGGTTCCTTCTTTCTTAGGCGGTAAAAACTGGATGCCGATGGCTTACAGTCCAAAAACTGATTTATTCTACGTTCCTGCAAACGAATGGGGCATGGAACTTTGGAATGAAGCGATTACCTATAAAAAAGGAGCTGCTTACTTAGGTGCTGGTTTCACTATCGAGCCTTTGTATGAAGACTATATTGGTGCACTTCGTGCCATTGATCCTAAAACAGGTAAACAAATTTGGGAATATAAAAATAATGCGCCACTATGGGGCGGTGTGATGACAACAGCTGGTAACTTGGTGTTTTTCGGAACGCCTGAAGGTTACTTGAACGCATTACACGCTGAAACAGGCGAGTTACTTTGGAGATTCCAAACAGGTTCAGGTGTTATTGGTATCCCTGTTACTTGGAAAATGGATGGCGAGCAATATGTTGCGGTTGCTTCTGGTTGGGGTGGCGCAGTTCCTTTATGGGGCGGTCAAGTTGCCAAGCGTATTAAAGCGCTTAACCAAGGCGGTTCATTATGGGTGTTTAAACTTCATAAGAGCTAAGCTAAAAAGCAGGTTAAAAAAGCCGGCGTTTGCCGGTTTTTTTATGCACACAGATTATTTTCTAATGATGATTAGAAAATAATCTGCTATAGTTTGGGTCATCAAGAATTGAATAATAAAGGAAAAAACATGGCAACGTATAAATCGCCCGTTCGGGATATGGAGTTTGTTTTAAATGAAATCATTAACGTGGATTCATTGACTCAAATTGAAAAATTTGAAGATGCAACGTCGGATATCGTATCGGGCGTGCTCGAAGAAGCAGCCAAGCAAATTGATGGAACGATTGGCGTGTTAAATGAGTCAGGCGATGCACAAGGTGCGACGCTAAGCGATGGCGAAGTGACGACGCCTGATGGCTTTAAAGAAGCCTATGCAGCGTATGCAGAAAGCGGTTGGATTGGATTAGACAAAGACATTGAATATGACGGGCAAGGCCTGCCTTATGCATTGGCGACAGCAGTGACAGACATGCTATCAGGTGCTAATGCGGCATTTTCACTCTACCCAGGCTTAAGTAATGGTGCGTATGAGGCGTTAAAAGCACACGGTACACATGAGCAAAAAGACACGTACATGAGCCATTTAAGTGTAGGTGATTGGAGTGGCACTATGTGTATAACTGAACCGGGGGCAGGCAGTGACTTAGGGCAGATAAGAACTAAAGCAGCACCGCAAGAAGACGGTAGCTATTTGATTGAAGGTAGTAAGATATTTATTACTGCGGGAGAGCACGACTTAACTGATAATATTCTTCATTTGGTGCTGGCAAGAACACCGGGTGCGCCAGAAGGTATTCGCGGTATCAGTATGTTTATTGTACCTAAGTATCTGGTTAATGGTGATGGTTCATTAGGTGACCGTAATCCAATTGTGTGCCCAAGCATCGAAGAAAAAATGGGCATTCATGGTTCATGTACTTGCGTACTGAATTTTAATGATGCGAAAGGCTATTTAGTAGGTGAGCTGAATAAAGGCATCCAAAACATGTTTGTGATGATGAATTCAGCTCGATTAATGGTTGGTTTGCAAGGGTTAGGCGTTGCTGAAAGAGCCACTCAAAATGCCATTGCGTATGCTAAAGAGCGTAAGCAGGGAAGACCTTTGACACGTAAAGCTGAATCGTCTTTTGACAGTGATACGATTATTGTTCATCCTGATGTGCGCCGCATGTTGTTAACCATGAAAGCGTTAACTGAAGGCTGTCGGATGATGGCTTACGATACAGCTAAGCACGTTGATTTGTCTGAAAACCATCCTGATGAAGCGGTTCGTGCAGCATCAAAAAGGCGTGTGGATTTAATGACGCCGGTTTGTAAAGCTTATACGACTGATGTGGGTACAGAAGTGACTGGTTTAGGCGTTCTTGTTTACGGTGGGCATGGGTATATCAAAGAAAATGGCATGGAGCAAAATCTACGTGACAGCAAAATCTTTTGTATATACGAAGGCACAAACGGCATTCAGGCCATGGATTTAATTGGTCGTAAACTGTCTATGGGTGGAGGTCAATTGCCGAAAGACTTTTTTGCAGATGTTTTAGCGGAAATAGAATCCACGGGCAGTGAATTAAGTTTTATTGCAGAGCCACTTAAGTCTGCGTTATCAGAACTGGGCAAAACAACCGATTGGTTAATTGAATCTAAAACAAATAACCCAAATGATTCTGCTGCTGCTGCGGTAGATTACTTACAAATATTTGGTTTGGTAACATTGGGTTACTATTGGTTACGCGCGGCTAAAGTTGCAACGGCAAATGAGGGTGTTTTTTACCAAGGCAAGTTGGCAACAGCAAAGTTCTTTGCCACTAAATTGTTGCCTCGAGTTCATGGCTTAGCACCAGCAGTAATGGCGGGCAGTGATTGTGTCATGGACCCGAGTGAGGATTTAATCATCTAGTGACTGCATTGCGGAAACGTTAACAGACGATTGGGAAAGCCCGCTTTTAAAGTGGGCTTTTTTATGTGCGCTACAGTCTATGTGCGTGTTAATATTTAGATAGAATAAAGTCACCATAAGCGAGTTGTCATGAATCTTTTTGAACTGTCGCTGGATAAAAATCCAGCAAATTACGTATCCCTTTCCCCGTTAACGTTTCTTAAGCGTACAGCGGATGTTTACCCAAACAAAATTGCTTGTATTCACGGTGAGCAACGCATCACATGGGCTGAAACGTACCAGCGATGCGTTAAGTTGGCAGCCGCGTTGTCAGCCAAAGGCATTGGACAAGGTGATACGGTGTCGGCCATGTTGCCGAATATACCGGCGATGTTTGAATTACATTTTGCCGTGCCCATGCTGGGTGCAGTATTGCACTCCATTAATACGCGTTTGGACGCTGAGTCCGTTGCATTTCAATTGGACCACGCCGAAAGTAAGGCGGTTTTTATTGACAGCGAATTTGCTGCAACGATGAATGTGGCAATAAAGGAAGCAGATGTCACGCCGTTCGTTGTTGACGTAGAGGATGCGACTTTTAGCGCGAAGAATGTGATTGGCCAATTTGAATACGAGTCTCTGATTGAGGAAGGTGATGAGCAATATCAATGGATATTGCCAGAAGACGAATGGCAAGCGATTACATTAAATTACACGTCTGGTACAACCGGTAACCCAAAAGGTGTTGTCTATCACCATCGAGGCGCGTATTTAAATGCAATCAGCAATGTCATTACCTGGGATATGGGTAATCACCCCGTATACCTTTGGACATTACCCATGTTTCACTGTAATGGCTGGTGCTTCCCTTGGAGCCTTGCAGCATCCGCGGGTACAAATATTTGCTTGCGCTCGGTATTACCTAAAACAGTTTATAAACTCATTAAATCTGAAAAGGTTGACCACTTCTGTGGCGCACCAACGGTGTTAACGATGTTAATTAACACCCCAGCGAAGCATAAAGAAGGCATTAATCATAAAGTAAAAGTAATGACGGCTGGTGCGGCGCCACCTGCGGCTGTTATCCAGAACATGGAAAAGATGGGTTTTGATGTCACGCATGTTTACGGTTTAACCGAAACATACGGCCCTTGTACCGTGTGCGCTTGGCATGATGAATGGGATGCGTTGCCAGATGATGAACGAGCGACGTTAAGGGCGAGGCAAGGTGTTCGTAGCGCCATGCTGGAAGACTTAATGGTTGCCGACCCTGAAACGCTTGAACCGATGCCAAAAGATGGCGTGAGTATGGGCGAGGTGTTTATGCGCGGCAATAATGTTATGAAAGGGTATCTAAAAAACCCAGCGACAACGGAAGAAGCGTTTAAAGGCGGCTGGTTTCATTCGGGCGATTTAGCGGTGTGGCATGAAGACGGCTATATTGATATTAAAGATCGATCAAAAGATATTATTATTTCAGGTGGGGAAAATATTTCCACCTTGGAAGTGGAGTCAGTTTTGTACCGGCACCCAGCTGTTATGGAAGCCGCAGTCGTTGCTAAGCACGATGATGTTTGGGGTGAAAAGCCATGTGCTTTTGTGACATTAAAAGAAGGGAAAGAGGCGACTGAAAAAGAAATTATGGCCTTTTGTCGTGATAATTTAGCGCATTACAAAGCACCAAAATTCGTTGTGTTTGGCGATTTGCCTAAAACATCAACCGGCAAAATCCAAAAATTCGTCCTGAGAGATAAAGCTAACGCGTTATAAATCGGCAATAAGGTCAGCGTTAATGTCGGATATGCTAGCGCAACCGGCTAGGGCCATCGCCAGTTTTAATTCAGACTGTAATATAGTTAAGATATCTTCAACGCCTTGCTGCCCCGAATGACTTAGTCCCCAGATAACAGGGCGGCCAATGCCAACACATTGAGCGCCAAAGGCCAGTGCCTTTAGAATATCGGTGCCTCTGCGAATGCCGCCATCTAAGATAATTGGGATTTGTTTATTCACGGCTTTGCTAATAGCCGGTAAGGCATCGATGCTAGCAACAGAGCCGTCTAATTGTCGCCCGCCGTGGTTAGAGACGATGATGCCATCGACGCCGTGTTCAATAGCCAATTGTGCATCTTTTGGGTGCAAAATGCCTTTTAAATAAACAGGGAGTTTGGCGTGTTCTTTTATCCACCGAATGTCTCGCCATGTAAGGCTTTTATCAATCAGCTCGTCAAAATAATGAGACAGCCCAGGATGACCGGTTTTATTCGGTAACTTACTGTGGCCTAGGGCGTGTAAGTTACTCATGTGCAAGTGCTCGGGTAGTTGGAACTGGTTGCGCACGTCTCGTTCACGCTGCCCAAGAAACGGTGCGTCGACAGTAATCACGATAGCTTTACAACCGGCGTTTTTTGCTCGCCCGATAAGTGCTAACGTGGCGTCTTTATCTTTATAAACGTACAGTTGAAACCAAACAGAAGATTGACTTGATGCAGTGACGTCTTCTATCGGCTGGTTTGCCATGGTGCTGCAAATCATTATATTGTTGGATACATTTGCGGCCCGCGCGACAGCCAGTTCACCATCGGGGTGCGCCATACCAAGAAATGCAGTGGGCGAAATAATGAGTGGCGAGTCAACCGTATGAGTAGCAAGACGGGTGCAAATATTGACGTTAGAGACATCATTCAAGACACGTGGCAATAATTTAATACGTCGAAAAGCATCCGTGTTATCGGCAAGCGTATGCTCGTCCATTGCGCCGCTTTTGTAATAGTCGCCAGCCGAACGTTCTAGGATAACTTGACTGGCTTTCTCATAATCAAGTACATTTAGCAAACGTTCAGGTGAATTCATACAGTTTAAGCGGCTAAGGTTAGATCAAATATTATGGGAGACATACTACCATTTAAAAGAAAGTCGCTTTCAGAAAAGCATAAAGGTAATACATTATGTAGGGAAGGGCATCACCGTTGGGAAGTGGATAAACAAAAGCAATTTGATGTGAAAAAAGGTAAACTGCTCACCGTTTATCGTTGTAGGCGATGTGGTTCGTTGAAAAGCACCCAGGTATAATGTAGGCGCGTATTGAACAATCATTGGGCTTAAATTCTAATGATTAATTAAGTAAACTAAATTTTATTCAATGGAGAAAACTGTGAAATTATTTAAAAAATTTGCTGCTGTAACTATGGTAGCTTTATTGGCAACGGGTTGTGCTTCAGTATCGACTGAAAAATGGCAAGACTGTGCTATAGCTGGCGCTGCTATTGGTGGTGCTGCAGGTGGATTTGGTGATGATCACGATAGAGAAGATTTATTGCTAAGCGCGGTAGGTGGAGCCATTATCGGTGGAACAATCTGCGCTTTAATGGCGGAAGAAGATGTTAAACCAGCACCGGAAGCAGCACCTGTGCTGGATACGGATGGCGATGGCGTTTTAGATGATGCTGACCAGTGCCCTAACTCAGCGCCGGGTGCTGTTGTAAATGCGTTAGGTTGTGTTGCACCATTAGTATTGGATGGTGTTAACTTCCATACGGATTCTGCACAACTAACAGAGGCAGCAAAAGCTATTTTAGCTCCAATAGCGGCCGCTCATCATACGCATCACGGTGATGTTAATTTGCTAATCAGTGGTCATACAGATTCACAAGGTTCAGCGACATACAATCAGTCCTTATCTCAAAAGCGTGCGGAAGCTGTCGTTGCATTTATGGTTGCAAACGGCTGCGATGATAGCAAGTTAACAGCAGTGGGCCATGGCGAGAGTCAAGCAGTTGCAGATAACGCGACTAAAGAAGGTCGTGCTCAAAATCGCAGGGTGGAGTTAAGCGTAAAATAGACCGGTTGTAGAAAGATATGAAAACGGGGCGTATGCCCCGTTTTTTTTGCATGTAGAAAAAGAAAGGCTCTTCTATAAGTCTATTGCAAACCCAATTTGTTCGAAGAGCGTGTGCTGAGGCGGAAATTTAAGGGCTAATTTTTTGTGACTTTCCATTTTTGTGCAATGCCGTTAGATGCCTCACTAAAGAAATAAAGGCCATCCGCAGAGAAAGATAAGGCAATAATTGCAGCGGCGGTATTACCCCAAAATAGGCCTTTGGGCTGTAACCATGTATTTAACAAGGTGCCTGTTTTAACGTCCCATAAATCAATACGTTGATTGGGTCGGCCAGTTAATACCGTGTTGCCATCTGGGGAAAATGTGCTGGCAGAGATAGTCATGTATCGCATTGGGAGCTGGCTAAGCATCTTTCCTGACTGGGTATCCCATAACCTTGCTTTCCCTAATGATGCATTACTTAACGCATAACGGCCATCGTCAGATAAGGCAACATTATAAATTTTGAAATTTTGTCGCCACTGCTGAACTCGTTCGCCCGTTTTTAAATCCCATAAATTTGCATATTGGTCATTGCCGCCGGTAAGCGCGTATTGATGATTATTTGAAAGTGCAACTGTGTTGACAACGCCATCATGATAAAAGGTGTGAATGATTCTTCCATGATATAAATCGAAGTAATAGGCTTTGTTTGATTCCATACCAATCACAGCACGTCGACCATTCTCTGAGATAGCAATGTCTGTAATGGTTGGAAAATCCCAATAACCAATAATCTTGCCGCTTTTCGTTTCCCATAAAGCGAGTGAGTTGCTCTCGGCCGTGATGGCATATTTATTATTGGCTGAGATGGCGGATGCGATTATGCCGGCGTTCTTGTCAGTGTGCTGCCATTCGTGGAGGTGGTTGTCTGTATTTACGTCGATGAGGTGGGCTGGTGCGCCGGATGCTGCGACGAGAGCAAGCGTGCCATCTTTAGAAAAGCTGGCTGAAAACAAACCGGCTTCATCGTGGGTCCATACTTTTTCTGAATGGCTTTCGTACTGACAAGCGGTTAGTAAGGATGCTGATAACAGTAAAAAGCCGGCTTTTAAGTAATAGTCCATTTAGTAAGAGTAGCTTAATTATTTAAGAAAACGACGTAGTTTTGATTTTAGTTGTTTGAGTAGGCCGGTCGACTTTTCACTTAGTTTGGTTTCAGCCGTGGCCTCTATATCATTGCCATGTATGAACGCGGTGAGCAACGTATTAAACGCCTTAGGGTGTTCGATCTGCGGAGCATGGCCTACGTGTCGGAAGGTGTGAAATCTGCAATTTGTAATGTCTTGTTGCATATTTTTAAGCGCTTGCTGGGGGATGACGGTATCTAGCTCACCCCACATAATCAACACGGGGAAATCGACGTGCTGCAATAACTGAACGCCAGACCATGTTTTGAGAGTGGATAGAAAACCGCCGAAAGCTTTAATGTCCATTTTTAGGGCATCGTCGACGGCTTGGTGTAATAGAACGTTATGTTTGTCTAGACCAGGCATTGATTTTCTAAACGAGGCTGACATCATCTTTCTTTTGATGCCAAGGGTGCCCATGAGCTTAAATAAATTTTTTGGAGAAAAGAAAGAATCTGATAAGGAAACATTGGCTAGTGATTTAAGTCCTTCAGCAGGCACAGGTGCGACCAAGGTTAAAGAGATAATTCTATCGGGTATCTTAGCGGCAATTTCTTGAACGACCGCGCCGCCTAAAGAGTGCCCGACTAAATGAAATTGATTGAGTTGCAATTTATCGGCAAAATCGAGAATGTCTTGGCAAAGTGTTTGTATGTCATACCCGTTATCAGTTACTTCACTGTCGCCACAACCTCTAAAATCAGGTGCGTAACCACAATAGCCATTGGGTAAATTCTGTAAGTAAGGCTGCCAATAATGCCAACTGCCAAAGTTCCCATGCAAAAATATAATGGCTGTGTCGCCCTTTGTTTGGTGCTCGTAATGAAGGTTAACGGATTTAAGTTGAATAAAAGGCATGCAGGTTAGTGAATCCAGTTGAGTTTGTTATGTAATGAGACGACAGAGCCAATAATAATCAGCGTGGGTGGTTTAGGTTTCAGCTCATCTACTTTATCGGCGATGCCGGCTAAATCTGAAATAATGACGCGGTGATCTGCGGTCGTGCCTTTTTGAATTAGCGCAACCGGCGTGTTACTTGGTAACTTACGTTCTATGAGTTTTTTACAGATTTGTGGCAAACCAATCAAGCCCATATAAATTACAATTGTTTGGTTTGGCTTAGCGAGTTGATCCCAGTCAAGGTTCACTGTGTTGTCTTTTAAGTGTCCTGTTACAAACAGACAAGACTGTGCGTGGTCACGGTGAGTAAGGGGAATGCCCGAATAGCTCGCGCAGCCAGAAGCGGCGGTAATGCCTGGTACGACTTCAAAGGCAATGTTCTCGTCAGCGAGTGTTTCGATCTCCTCACCGCCACGACCAAACATAAAAGGGTCGCCACCTTTCAGCCGAACGACGCGGTTTCCAGCTTTTGCAAGTCTGATGAGCAGGCTGTTAATGTCTTCTTGGGGGACGCTATGATGACTTCTTTTTTTGCCAACGTACATGCGCTCAGCATCGCGACGAGCAAGGTTCAAAACACCTTCGGAGACTAGACGGTCATAAATAATGATGTCGGCCTGTTGTAGAATTCTGAGCGCTTTGAGGGTTAATAATTCAGGGTCGCCAGGGCCCGCGCCAACGAGGTAAACTTTTCCTTCTGCCGGCTGGTCTTGGCATTGTTTTAAGCTACGTTGTAATTCTTCTTCTGCTGCCGCGTGTTTGCCCTGATAACTTAAGTCAGCGGTGGCGCCATTGAATGTGTTTTCCCAAAAAATGCGCCGCTGTTCAGCGTTTGAAAAGTGGTCTTTTACTGATTGTCTGAATTTGGCGGCAAGCTTGGCTAAGTCGCCTAACTTGTGAGGCAATAATGTTTCTAACTTTGCACGTGTTAGACGGACAAGTACGGGCGCAACGCCACCGCTGGATATGCCGATGGTGATTGGGGCGCGATCCACAATAGCAGGAAAAATAAAGCTGCATAGCGCTGGCTGATCGACGACGTTAACGGGAATATTGTTGGCATGAGCTTCGGCTGACACATTCTCGTTTATGTCGGGGTTGTCGGTTGCGCAGACAATTAAGCTGAACGTTTGCGTATCGTTGGCTTTAAATAGTCTCTTGATATGTTGCAGTTTGCCACCCTTAGCAAGTTGCATAAGTTCATCTGATAACGATGGCGATATAACGGTAACGCTTGCTCGCGCATCCATGAGTAATCGAGCTTTGCGAGTGGCCACAGCGCCGCCGCCAATCACAAGACATTTTTTGTCGTCAAGTTTGTGAAAAAGAGGTAGAAAGTCCATGGTTTATTTTAGCTCGGAATGCCTAAAGCAGGTGGTTAAGTGGTCGTTAACTAAGCCAGTAGCCTGCATTAATGCGTAACAAATTGTTGGGCCAACGAAACTAAATCCTCTTTTCTTTAAATCACGGCTAAGGCGAATAGAAATATCCGTTTCATTGGGTACTTGTTCGTGGGTTTGCCAGTGGTTAATAATGGGCTTATTGTCGACGAACCCCCAAAGATAAACTGAAAAAGAACCAAATTCATTTTGTACTTGGAGAAAGGCCTTTGCATTTTTTACGCTGGCATTAATTTTTAATTTATTGCGGATTAACCTTACGTTTGACAATAATGCATCAATCTTTTTTTGGTTATAGTTGGCGACAACAGCAGGGTCAAAATTGTCATACAACTGTCGATAATCTTCTCGACGTTGCAGCACGATAGACCAGCTTAATCCGGCTTGTACGCCTTCTAATATAAGAAATTCGAACAGCTTGTGTTCATCTTTTAGTGGCACACCCCATTCGGTGTCATGGTAAATAATATCCAGCGGTTTTTTTGCCCAAGAACAACGATTTAGCTTGTCCATTCGTTAGCGTAAGCTGATTATCGGCCATGACTGATCGCTTGCGTGCTGTTTCAGTGCAGAATCAGGGTCAACAGCGACGGGAAATGTGACTTTTTCCAACAACGGTATGTCGTTATGCGAGTCACTGTAAAAGGTGCTGTTTTCTAGGTTGGTGTGATTGCTTATTAGCCAAGCATTTAAACGTGAGACCTTGCCCTGTTGGTAACAGGGGTCGTCTAGATATCGACCGGTATAGCGCCCGTTTATGAGCTCAGGTTCTGTCGCCAGCATGTTGTTTATGCCGAATAAATCAACGATGGGCTGAGTCACAAATCGGTTGGTGGCGGTAATGACCATTAAGGTGTCACCTTGAGCGCGATGTTTTTCAACGAGTTTCTCTGCGGCTGGTAACACCAACGGGCGAATTTTTTCATTAATAAACTGCTGGCGCCATTTGTGCAGTTTTTCAAGGGGGTGTTCAGCTAAGAATGACAAGGCGAAAATTAGGTATTTATTAATGTCCAGTTTGCCTTGGCAGTAGTCGTTATAAAATTGTGTGTTGGCCCTTGCGTAATCGTCGCTATCCACCAGTTTTTGTTCGACAAGGAACTCTCCCCAAAGGTGATCACTATCATCACTGATCAAGGTGTTGTCTAAGTCGAAAATAGCTAAGCTCATGTTGTGTGCGCTGCAGTAAAAAGAGCCAGTCTGACACAGATCGGTTTAATTCCCAATCATTTTGTAGCGTGAACGCGCACGCTATAAAAACGTGTTTATAATGATAGGCAATTAGTTAATGTAATAAATAGACGATGATTGATGACGATGGTTACCGACGTAATGTCGGCATCATTTTATGTAACCAGCAAAACAAATTATTTTGGGCGAGAAGGGCAAACCAAAGTGGTTGGCAGTTCCCGCAAGGTGGCATGGATGAAGGCGAAACGCATGAAGAGGCAATGTACCGTGAGTTGCATGAGGAGATTGGCCTAAAACCTGAGCACGTTGAAATACTCTGCCAAACGCGCGAGTGGGTGTATTACGACTTACCAAAACGCTTTATTCGCTCAGGGAGCCTTCCAGTGTGCAAAGGGCAGAAGCAAATATGGTTTATGTTAAGGCTGGTGGGTGACGAAAGTCAGATTCGATTTGACGTAACGGATACCCCCGAGTTTGACAGTTGGCGTTGGGCGGACTATTGGGAACCGGCGTTTGATGTGGTGCATTTTAAACGCAATGTTTATTTGAGCGCACTAACGGAAATGTGGTCCAGCCTGTTTCCGGGCATTACACCCAATATTCATCGTAAATAACTAATAGCCGGCGGAATGTTGGTCAAGATTGTCAGGTGTTTTATCCAGCCTAATGACATCTGTTTGTATCTGGCCAGTAGCTTGTAAGCGTAACCAGCGGTAACCCGGCGCAATATTATCAATGGCAAATTCTTTACAAAGCGGTTTAAACTGAAAGCAAGTCGAAGGTACCGCGTAAATAGGTATGCCGGCGATATCGCTTTCAAATGTTTGGTGCACGTGCCCGTGAATAATGCCGCGTACATTTGGCGATTCGTCAATGACCGTAATCAGCGAATCGGGATTTATGACGGCCATGGTGTCTAGCCATTCGCTACCGACAGGTTTCAATTGATGGTGTAAACAAATAAGCACGTGTTTATCTGGATGTTGATTAATTTCTATCTGTAACTCTTCTACCGCCTTCTCGTTGAGTGTGCCGCCTTCTTTGCCCGGTGTTTCGGAGTCGAGAAAAGCGAATAGCCATTTATCGTGGTGTAGGAAAGGCTGATAGGAGACTGGCTGCTGACTGAAAATATGCGTTAATGTGTCGGGTATGTCGTGATTTCCTGGCAGTACGTAGCATGGAATATTGAGCGCTGTTAGATGCTCGATTAGTCGTGTATAGGAGGTTTCAGAAGCATCTTGGCTGAGATCACCTGTTAGAAAAATAAGATCGGGTGGCCAGCTTTCTTCCTGAGCTAATTGCAGAATGGATAAGAAACTTTGCTCCGTATTTACACCCACTAAGTGTTGATTGGTTGTCGCGAATAGGTGCATATCAGATATTTGCAATACCTTGATATCAGAAGCGTTACATTTTTCTGGTAAGAAAACGTTCATAAATAGGGCGAAATTATTTCTAGTCTCGTATCTTGTTTGCTTAAGTATAGACGCTGATTTGAAAAATGTTGTGATTAAGCCGGTGGTTTCATTAAGCTAGTTTTTTGATGAACACGCTTGAGCGTCGAGTTTGATTGTAGTTATCTCGTTTTGCTTTCGGTAAATCAGCAATCGCAGCTGGTTTAAACCCTTTTTCAGCAAACCAATGACTACTTTGTGTGGTGAGTACGAACAACCGAGTTAAGCCTTTCGAGCGCGCCTCGTTTTCAATCAGCGTTAACAGGTAATCGCCGCGTTCACCCGTGCGGTAATTAGGGTGTACCGCAACGCAGGCGAGCTCGCCGATGGCATCCTCTGGGTACTCATAAAGCGCGGCGCAGGTGGTTATTAAACCGTCTTGCTTAATAACGTGAAACCTTTCGATGTCCATTTCAATCGTTTCAGCAGGGCGGTACGTTAGTAAACCATGCGCTTCAAGCGGGCGGATCAGGTCAATGATGCCGTGAATGTCATCGATGGTTGCAGGCCGCGCATCTTCAAATGGCCGAGTGCTAATGAGAGTCCCTGCGCCTTCACGTGTAAACAATTCCAATTGGAGTCCACCGTTAATTCTTCGGTCGATCAAGTGGATGCGCTCTACGCCCAGTTTGCTGGCGCGTATTGCTTCTTGTAGGTGGAGACTCGCGTCGTTGTATTGGTGGTTTGTCTTATCCAATAGCACTTGAGCTTGCTCGGTAGTTAATTGCCGAATAAGTTGTTTGTCCTGACTTAATAATTCATTGCACTCGGTCATTAAAATTAATTTGTCTGCGTTAATGTCAGTGGCAATGGCAGTGGCAATTTCTTCGCTACGTAGATTAAATACATCGCCAGTGGGCGAGTAGCCTATCGGGGAAACTAAAACAATGTGCCCAGAATCAAGAGTGCTTGATATGGCCTTGCAATCTACGCGACGGGTTTCACCGGTGAACTGGTAGTCTACACCGTTAATAACGCCCAACGGTTTTGCGGTAATGAAGTTGCCCGAAGCGACGCGTATGCTTGAGTCAGCCATCGGCGTATTAGCTAAACTGGTAGATAGCATCGCTTCTATGTTGGTGCGGACGGTCCCCGTTGCTTCTTTGGCCATTTCAAGCGTTTCTTTGTCCGTAACGCGTAAGTGCCGAAATACATGACTGGTGCGCTTTTTAGCGGCTATCTTTTTTTCGAGCTGCGGGCGAATGCCATGAACTAGAATTAAGCGAATACCCAAGCTGTTTAATAAAGCTAAGTCCTCAATGAGGGTTGAAAACGTATCATCATCAACAGCCTCACCGCTGAAGTTGATAACAAATGTTTTACCGCGATGTGCGTGAATATAAGGCGCGGTGTTTCGAAACCAATTGACGAATTGGTGGGGATGAGGCGTATGGGTTAGAGAGCCTTGGCTTTGTTTGTCAACATCAAGCGTGATGTTCAATAACTGCGCTGCAGCGTGAATTTTCTTTAAAGCAGACCTTGGCACAAGGCCGGCGGTGCCGCCTTTATGTTTTGGGTAGGTCCAGCGGTAGATGGTTGCGGGGTCTTTGTTAATGGCAAGAGCAAGTGATTTGACGCCACCAAACTGCTGGATAATGTGAGCTGCATTGTTTGACATGTGGAAATTCTAATCTTTTATTGCAAAAAACGCAAAATAAAAAGAAAGCGCTTAAAAAAATATTGCGTTATTGCTATTTTATGCAAATATTGTGAATAAGTTGTTGCAAAAAGTTGCAATAAGGTGTGATTTGCTCGCCGGGGATGTATTCGTTAGGCTGATGCGCTTGATCAATATTACCAGGGCCAATCACAATGGTATCAATACCTAAGCTGGTTAAGTAGGGTGCTTCGGTACCAAAGGCAACTGACTCTGCGGTTTTGCCGGTAATGGATTCAATCATTCTGGTTAGTTTTGCATCGGCGGGTGTTTCGAAGGGTGGGACACCATTGAAGATAGGTTTGTAGGCGAGTTTTAATTTGCTGCTTTCGGGCAGTACATTAGCCAGCCGTTTCTGTAAGTCGCCGCGTAAAGCGTTGATGTCCATGCCGGGTAGCGGTCGAATATCAATTTGAGTTTCGCAATGCGAGCAAATACGGTTTGGGTTGTCGCCGCCATGAATTGAACCGATGTTCATGGTGGGTGATGAAACTTCAAATAGGGGGTTATTGTGTTTTCTTTGTAACTCTTCGCGCCAGCGCAAAAGCTCATTGATGATATGGTGCATGCCTTCGGTAGCACTCGCACCTAAGCTGGGGTTGCTGGAATGCCCGGCGTGGCCGGTAACGATTAACGACTCCATCATCACGCCTTTATGCATGCGAATGGGCGTTAAGCTGGTTGGTTCACCAATCACGGCGTATTTCGCGTGTTGTAGTTGCTCTTTTGATAAGGCTTGCGCACCGCTCATGGCGCTTTCTTCATCCGCCGTTGCTAAAATGGTCAACGGTCGCTTAAAATCAGATGCCTTAAATTTTGCTGCCGTTTCAATCGCCAGCGCAAAAAACGACTTCATGTCGGTACTGCCTAAACCGTAAAAGTTATTGTCTTTTTCGGTGAGTGAAAATGGGTCTTGAGCCCAATGGCTATCGTCGTATGGAACGGTGTCGGTATGCCCCGATAGAATCAACCCGTCAGCACCTTTGTGACTTGGGCCAATGGTTGCAATTAAATTGGCTTTACCGGTGTGGCCTTCAAGTGATTGAATAGTGAACTTAAAGCCTAAATTCTCCAGCCAATCCGCCAGTAGGTGAATAACCGGCAGGTTGCTTTGGTCGTACCGCTGATTAGTGCTACTGACAGATGGCGTGCCAATTAAGGCGCGCATCATGTCGAGTGTATTAAGGGGTTTGATCAATGTAGACACTCAGCTGTTTAGTCGGTGACAGCACCTTCAGATGCAGAGCCAACTAATTTGGCGTACTTAGCTAACACGCCGCGAGTGTAACGAGGCTTTGGTTGCGTCCATTTGGCAAGGCGTTGTTGAATAACATCATCGTCCAAGTGCAGATGTAATTCATTTTTAACGCTATCAATACTGATAGTGTCGCCGTCTTCAACGATGGCAATGGCGCCGCCTTGGAAAGCTTCAGGGGTGATATGGCCGACAACAAAACCGTGGGTGCCGCCGGAGAAACGACCATCGGTAATGAACGCCACTTTATCGCCGAGACCTCGCCCCATAATGGCTGATGTGGGCGCTAGCATTTCCCGCATACCCGGGCCGCCTTTAGGGCCTTCGTAACGTATAACCAGCACATCGCCTTCTTTAATTGAACCGGCAAGAATGCTGGCCATTGATTCTTCTTCAGAGTTAAACACGCGAGCTGTGCCGGTGAAACCTAAGCCTTCTTTACCCGTAATTTTTGCAACGGAACCTTCACTTGCAAGGTTGCCGTGAAGTACAACGAGGTGGCTATCTTTTTTAATGGCGTTATCCAACGAGCGAATAACGTCTTGATTGTTTGGGTAGGGGGCAACATTGGCCAAGTTTTCAGCCATTGTTTTACCGGTAACGGTTAGACAGTCACCGTGTAATAAACCTGCGTCCAATAAAATTTTCATTAACGGTTGAATGCCGCCAATGTCAATTAACTCAGCCATGGAATATTTGCCGCTTGGTTTTAAATCGGCCACCATCGGCACGCGTTTGCCAATGGTCGTGAAATCAGTTAGCTGTAAATCAACGTCAGCGCTGTGTGCCATGGCCAGTAAATGCAATACAGCGTTGGTTGAGCCGCCTAATGCAATCACCACGGTGATGGCGTTTTCGAATGCTTTACGCGTCATGATGTCGCGAGGTTTAATATCAAGTTCAAGCAGCTTTAGAACAGCTTCGCCAGCGTCCTTACAGTCTTGTTGTTTGTCGGCAGAAATAGCGGCTTGCGCTGAGCTATTTGGTAGGCTCATGCCCATCGCTTCAATCGCGGATGCCATTGTGTTGGCCGTATACATGCCGCCACATGAGCCGGCACCTGGAATCGCTTTTAATTCAATTTGGTGCAACTCATCGTCATCAATCAGGTTGTTTGCACGTGCGCCAACGGCTTCGAAAACAGAGATTACATCTAGTTTTTTATTTTTGTGGCAGCCGGATAAAATAGTCCCGCCATAAACGAACACGCTAGGGCGGTTTAAACGCGCCAAGGCAATCATACAGCCGGGCATGTTTTTATCGCAGCCACCAATAGCCACAACGCCGTCAAACCCTTGGCAACCAACAACGGTTTCTATGGAGTCGGCAATTACTTCGCGCGAAGTAAGCGAGTATTTCATGCCTTCTGTGCCCATTGAAATGCCGTCAGAAATGGTGATGGTGTTAAATATTACGCCTTTACCGCCGGCGGCATTAACGCCTGCTGCCGCATCGTCGGCCAAGCCGTTAATGTGCATATTGCACGGCGTGACCATGGCCCAAGTAGAGGCAACGCCAACTTGTGGTTTTTTGAAGTCTTCGTCTTTAAAGCCAACGGCGTGAAGCATGGCGCGGCTTGGTGCGCGTTCCATACCATCAACAACTAGGGATGAGAATTTTCTACTGGTATTTTTTTTGTCAGACATAGCGTGCTCGTGTGTATGGATTTAAAATGATGACTGCCAAGATGTTTTCTTGCGCCAGCCAAGCTTAGGTAAAATGAAGCCAAGAATAATGCCGAATAACAACACGCCTGCGCCGGCTAAAAACCAGTCCTGCGCATCGCTGTTAACCAGTGTGTCATTTTCTCTTTTTAAGCTTTCAAGTTCGCGCTCAATATTCACAACGCGTTGTTGAAGTTGGTTGCGTTCTTGCAAAATTTCAACGGCATTGCTGGAGGCTTCCTTTAGTTGCTCAAGTTCGCGAGATAAAGACACATTTTCGGTCTTGAGCGTACTGGCTTCGCTGTCCAAATTGCCTTTTTGTTCGCTTAGTTCGCTTAGTTGCTTGCTGGAGCTGCTGAATTTTGTTTTTAAACTGGCCAATGATGCTTCGGCTTTTGCTAGGCGTGATTTAGCGGAAGGAGTTTTACGTAATAACCTCGATAGCACCCAGCCTTCACGTGATGGGCTGAGTTTAACGCGAGAGTAACCAGAGGCCGAATCACGTTCAATGACATTGATTTTTTTGCCGCTTTTCAATGTGGCGATAATGCGATGACCAGAGCTTTTGCCAGAACGAACCATAATTTCAAGCTCATCTGAAACGTATGCTGATTCAGCCATAATGGCAGTGCTGGTTAAAAGAGCAATAGCTAAGAGTATTTTTTTCACAGGGAATCCTTCGATAAACAGGGGTTATTTCATTAAAAATTCAAGTAACGCTTTTTGAGCATGTAAGCGGTTTTCCGCTTCATCCCAAATAACACTTTGGCCGCCATCTAGCACCTCAGTGCTGACTTCTTCGCCACGATGTGCAGGCAAACAATGCATGAACAGCGCGTTAGAATTGGCCAGTGCCATCAATGCTGAATTAACTTGGAAATCGGCAAAATCTTTTTCGCGGCTTTTTTGTTCTTCTTCTTGGCCCATACTGGCCCATACGTCGGTAACCACTAGGTCGGCGTCAATAACGGCCTGTTTAGGGTCGTGAAATAATTCAACGTGGCTAGCTGTTTCGTATAACAAGGCTTGCTCTGGCTCGTAGCCTACGGGGCACGCAATCGTTAGCTTGAAGTCTAATAGTTTGGCTGCGTTCATGTACGATTGACACATGTTATTACCATCGCCAATCCAACACACGCGTTTACCTTTAATGTCGCCACGTTGTTCAAACCACGTTTGCAAATCAGCCAGTAATTGGCAAGGGTGGAACCGATCGGTTAGCCCATTAATAACGGGTACCTTGGAATGTTGCGCAAAGGTGGTAACCGTTTCATGGTCGTTGGTGCGTAGCATGATGCCATCGACCATGCGTGAAATAACGCGCGCAGAATCTTCGATGGGTTCGCCACGACCTAGCTGCGTATCGCGTGGGGATAAAAATAAGGCGGCACCACCAAATTGTGCCATACCGGCTTCAAATGAAATACGTGTTCGGGTGGATGACTTTTCAAAAATCATCGCCAATACTTTGTTTTTTAGTGGCTCGTAAACATCCCCGTCAGCACGCATTTTCTTTAATTCTATGGCGCGTTGAATAATAGCGCGTAACTCGTCGGCACTGAGGTCGTTAAGGGTAATAAAATGACGTGGCTTCATTGTGGCTACTGTACAGAAAGAATGGGTTAGTGGGCAATAATTAAGTCGCTAACCAGCCGGGTTATTTTATCCGCTTCATCATTGCTAATGGTCAGTGGTGGCAGAAGGCGTACGGTATTTCCGCCGGCGACATTAATTAATAGGTGTTGCTCTAAGGCCTTGCTGACAAGTTCGGTGCAAGGGGTTGTCAGTTCGATGCCAATCATCAATCCCTTTTGCCTGATTTCAACGACATGGTTACAGTCGCTTAAGGCCTGTTGAAATGATGCGCGCATACGTTCGCCAAGCTCAATTGCCCTGTCGGCTAAATGATCGCGTTGGATAATGTTGATGACCGTGAGTGCGGCAGCGCAAGCCAATGGATTGCCGCCAAATGTGGAACCATGAGAGCCTGCTGTTAACAAGCCGGTTGCTTTACCGGCTGTTAAGCACGCGCCAATGGGTACGCCATTGCCCAGTGCTTTGGCGAGTGTCACCACATCGGCCTTGATGTTGTTTTGTTGGCTGGCTAAAAAGCTGCCGGTACGGCCAATACCGGTTTGAATTTCATCCAATATTAATAGCCAATCGTTCTGGTCGCAGAGTTCGCGCAATTTGTTTAAATAGTCAGCATCGGGAATGCGAATACCACTTTCGCCTTGAATCGGCTCAACCATCACCGCAACAATTGTGTTTTCTTGGCTTGCCAACGCCTCCAACGCAGGAATGTCGTTATAAGGCATATGGCAAAAGCCTTCCGGTAGCGGTGCAAAGCCTTCTTTCACTTTTGGGTTGCCAGTAGCGGTAAGTGTCGCTAATGTTCGCCCATGAAAGCTGTTGTTCATCGTCACAATGACGGGTTTTTCAATGTGGTTACTGTGTGCAAAGCGGCGAGCAATTTTAATCGCTGCTTCATTTGCTTCGGCGCCAGAATTGCCAAAAAATACATCGTTCATGCCAGTTAACTCGCACAAGGTGTTAGCCAGTTGCTCTTGATTATCAATGACGTATAAATTTGATGTGTGCAGTAATGTGTTGGCTTGTTTACTGATGGCGTCTGCAATCTCAGGGTGAGCGTGGCCTAAGCCGCAAACAGCAATGCCTGATAATGCGTCGAGGTATTTTTCGCCCTCATCGTCCCATAGCCAAGCGCCTTCGCCTTTAATAAAGCGAACGGGTAAGGAGGCGTACGTTGGCATGATATGTTGTTTCATAATAATCTCGGTTGTTTGCCTTTGTTGGGCAAACCTTGGTGTGAATGGGGGTAAACGTATTCGCCTTATTTACATTAATGGTACAAAAAACGAAGGCAGTCTAATAAGACTGCCTGTTGTGTTGAAGTATCATTATAATTCTACTAATCAAAATCAGCAACTAATACGATATGGACGCCATTGAATTAAGTATTTTTTCCAGCCGAATCGAGTCGGTGTGCGATGAAATGGGCGCGGTATTACAACGCGCCGCCTTCTCGCCTAATATCAAAGACCGGCTAGATTTTTCATGCGCGGTGTTTGATACGCAAGGGCAGCTTTGCGCTCAGGCGGCACATATTCCCGTACATTTGGGCAGTATGGCGTATGCCATGCAAGACATTATAGATCAGTTTGATTGGCAGTCAGGCGACATGGTGGCGTTTAATGACCCTTATTTGGGCGGCACGCATTTACCGGATGTGACCTTGGTTTGCCCAGTGCACGCCGATGAGACATTAATTGGTTTTGTTGCCAACCGCGCGCACCATGCCGATATCGGTTCTGATACGCCAGGCTCTATGCCGTTAGCCACAAACCTTGAGCAAGAAGGCATCATTATTTCGCCGGTTAAAATAATGCGCGACGGTAAAACCTCCGTTGAATTTGATGAGATTATGTGTGCCCTGCAAAATACAATTGAATCGACAGGGGATTTTAATGCGCAAATGAGCGCCAACCAACGAGGGTCGCAGCGGCTATCTTCCATTGTTAATGAGATGGGCGCCCATCAATATAACGCGGCATTGGTGCACTTAAATGCGTACGGTGATCGCTTAATGCAGCAACTATTAACGAGTATTCCAGACGGCCAGTATGATTTTTTAGATTGGATGGATGGTGATGGCTTAGGAACTGAAAACATACCCATTAAAGTGAATTTGGCAGTGCAAGGTGGCACGGTCGTGGCTGATTTCAAAGGGACGGCGAATCAAGTGAGAGGCAATATTAATTGCCCCTTATCGGTGGTTGCGGCGGCGGTTTATTACGTGTTCAGGTGTTTGTTGCCAGCTAATACGCCCGCATGTTTTGGTGTTTATCGACGTATTGACATCAAGGCGCCGCATGGCTCCTTAGTGAATGCAATTAAGCCAGCCGCAGTGGCCGCAGGCAATGTGGAGACGAGTACGCGGTTAGTTGATGTGGTGATGGGCGCGTTAGCCAAAGCGTTGCCCGAGAGAATAACAGCGGCAAGCCACGGAAGCATGAACAATGTCGCCATGGGTGCACGAACACCGGAAGGCTCTTGGAATTATTACGAGACCATTGGTGGCGGCATGGGTGCAGGTGTGAAACATGCGGGATTGTCTGCGGTGCAAACGCATATGACCAACACCTTGAATACGCCCATTGAGTCATTAGAAATGCATTACCCGATTAGGGTCGCTCGTTATCAAATAAGGCGGGGTTCAGGCGGGCAGGGTAAGCAACCAGGTGGTGATGGATTGATAAGGGAGATGGTGTTTTTGCAAGCCGCGCAACTGACGTTGTTAACCGAGCGCAGAGATTATCAACCATGGGGTTTGAACGGCGGCGCGGATGCAGCGTCAGGCGAGAACTTGTTAAACGGGAAAAAACTGCAGGCAAAAGTCAGTCTTGCTGTCGACGTTGGTGACCGGCTCACAATAAAAACGCCGGGCGGTGGCGGTTATGGGGTTGATGGCGAGTAAACAGCGTATAATATGCGTAAATCAAGTGCTGACGAAAGGTAAAAATGAGCATTAATGAAAGAATTGAAGAGCAACTAAACGGTCACCAAGTTTTGTTGTATATGAAAGGCACGCCGTATTTCCCTCAGTGCGGTTTTTCAAGCAAAGTAGTGCAAATACTGCAAGCGTGCGAAACCGAGTTCGCCTATGTGAATATTTTTGACGACGATGAAGTTCGAGAAGGCTTAAAAGCGTATTCAAACTGGCCGACGTATCCTCAGCTGTATGTCAATGCAGAATTGGTAGGCGGCGCTGATATTCTGATTGAAATGTTTGAAAATGGCGAATTGAAAACGCTACTTGATGGTGTTAAATCTACTGAGCTTGCTGAGTAAACGCGTCCCACTGGTTAACAATTTTACAAAATAAAATGGCAGTTTGCTCAGCGTCATAAAGCGCTGAGTGGGCTTGCTCGTTATCCCATTCAATACCCGCCGCTTTAGCGGCTTTAGCCAATACAGTTTGTCCGTAAGCCAGACCGCCTAATGTGGCGGTGTCGAAGGTGCTGAACGGGTGAAAAGGATTGCGCTTGAATTTAGTACGTTCGACCGCTGCGTTCATAAAAGCAATATCAAACGCAGGGTTGTGGCCAACCAAAATGGCACGGGTGCAGTTTTGCGCTTTTACCGCCTCTCTAACCGGCGCAAACAGTTTTTGTAGCGCCTCTTTTTCGTCAATGGCTAAGCGAAAAGGGTGATATGGGTCAATGCCGTTAAACTTCAATGCGGCGGGCTCAAGGTTTGCACCCTCAAATGGGTTGACGTGTTCGCGATGTGAAGATTGAATAAAGAGCTTTCCATCATCATCCATTGCAGGAATAACCACCGCCATCTCGAGTAACGCATCTGTTGAAGCGTTAAAACCAGCCGTTTCAATATCAACCACCACCGGTAAATAGCTGCGAAATCGTTGGGACATGAGGTGTGTTTTGTTTTCAGGCATGGTTTCGATGAGCTAACAATTTAATAATATTCAGCTATAATAAAACAAATGAATATCAAACAGCTTAATAAAGGTACTTAAAATTTTGGAGATTGTGTCGATGGGTTTAATGGGTTATTTAAAAAAAGGGTGTGCGTGTGTCGTGATTGCTTCAACAGCCATACTGTCAGGGTGTGCATCATTAACATCGCAAGAAGAAAACGACCCGTTGGAGTATGTGAATAGAGGTGTCTTTAGCTTTAACGAAACAGCCGATGAATACGTGCTTGAGCCGGTCGCTAAAGGTTACCAATACGTAACACCAGCCGCGATTGATAACAGCATTACCAATTTCTTCAGTAACTTAGATGATGTGGTGGTGTTTGTTAACGACATACTTCAGCTTAAGTTTAATCAAGCCTTATCGGATGGCGGCCGTGTGGTCGTTAATACGACGATTGGTTTATTAGGTTTTGTGGATATGGCAACAGACATGGGTATGCCTAAGCACAATGAAGATTTTGGTCAAACACTGGGCGCTTATGGCGTAGGAACAGGGCCATATATCGTTTTACCAATTTTAGGTTCGAGTACTTTGCGCGACACTGTTGGTTTAGTGGGTGATAGTTTTGTTGACCCCATTCAACAGCTTCATGACTCTGATGCAATGTGGCCAACGATCGGGTTAAAAACAGTGGATACACGAGCGGGCCTTATTTCGGCTAAAAAAATTGCTGATCAAGCCTCGTTAGATGCCTACGATTTCCACCGCAGTGCGTATTTCCAGCGTCGCGAATACCTAATTTATGACGGTAATCCGCCAATGGATGACGACGACATATTTGATGACGAATAAGTCAAATTGAAAAAGCCCCCTTTAACGGGGCTTTTTATTGTTTGGTTTATTTAACTGTCGTGAAAAGCCTAGTCGGTTTTTGATCGTAAGTTATTGGCTAATTGACCAGTTCAGAGAGGTTTCTTGCCTAAATGGCGTGAGAGTATGGTCACCAAATGAATAGCTTGGCGGGGCTTTCCAAGCTTCTTTAATCAGGGTTATTTTTGATTTATTTCTAGGTAAGTTGTAAAAATCAGCCCCGTAAAAACTACTGAACCCTTCTAATTTATTGAGCGCATTTTCTTTTTCAAATACTTCGGTGTAAAGCTCAATGGCGGCGTGTGCGGTAAAGCAGCCAGCGCAACCGCAACTGGCTTCTTTAGCATGGCTTGTGTGTGGGGCGCTGTCGGTACCTAAAAAGAATTTTGGATTGCCACTGATGGCGGCTTTTACCAATGCAAGGCGGTGTGTTTCACGCTTTAAAATGGGTAAGCAATAGTTATGCGGCCGAATGCCGCCGGCCAATAAATCATTACGATTAAATAAAAGGTGTTGCGGCGTTAACGTGGCGGCGGTGTTGTCGTTTGCTTCAACAAACGCAATAGCTTGTTTTGTCGTCGCGTGCTCCAAGACGATTTTAAGTTCGGGAAAATCGCGCCTAATAGTATTTAAGTGTTTATCTATAAAAACTTGCTCACGGTCAAAAATATCAACGCTGTTGTCGGTTACTTCTGCGTGAACCAATAAAAGCAAGCCCTGTTTTTGCATTGCAGTAAAAACGGGGGCTAATTTATCAATGTTGGTAACGCCGTTAGACGAGTTTGTGGTGGCGCCTGCTGGGTAAAGCTTTGCGGCAACAATATCGTTGTTTTCGCTGGCTTGTTTGATGTCTTCAGCGGTAGTATTGTCGGTTAAATATAACGTCATCAACGGTTGAAAGACACTGTCTGTTGGCCTAGCGGCTAAAATTCGCTGCCTATAAGCCATGGCTAGCTCGGCATTAATAATAGGTTGCGCCAAATTAGGCATCACAATAGCGCGTTGAAATTGCTTGGCCGTAAACGCAACCGTTGTGCTAAGTGCCTCGCCATCGCGCAAGTGCAAATGCCAATCGTCGGGTTTTATAATCGTTAATTGAGTTGTCATAG
>JBDOOJ010000079.1:0-3094 GCA_039830885.1 Cycloclasticus sp. | reverse complement strand
TTTTTCTCATCCACCAAGGCGGGGAAACCTTTTAACTCCTGCCCTTGGTGCTGAATGATTTGCTCCGTAGGAATATCATCAAACTGCCAATTCGTTGCACGCGAAGACGACAACGCCGTTGTTAATGCCGCTTGAAATTGCACCCCTGCTTTTTTCGCGTATTGCCGTTTTAACGCGTTAAAGTCTTCCGATACGGCGATGACTTCTGCTTTTTCGTCCAAAATATAAAACGTCATCCGCAAGTGAGCGGATAATTTATCCAACTCGAAATCTGACGGGCTTAAAGACGAGCTCGTTTGTTTATTAAGGTGCGCCGACAAGGCTTTAAGCAAGTCGCCGTTGGCGTAGCCCATGTCCTGCACACAGCTATCGACATAATTGGGTACCGGTATAAATTGCTTGCGCAAGCTTTTAGGCAAGCCTTTAATCAACGCCTGTAATTTCTCAGCGTATAAACCCGGCACTAACCAATCAAAGCCCTCTGCCGTTAATTGGTTAAGCTGCGCTAAGGGAATGTGCGCGGTCACGCCATCTTCTGCATGACCCGGTTGAAACCGGTAACTAAGCTTAATCGGCACGCCGTTAATTAACCGCGCATCGGGGAACTTATCTGCGTCATTCGTGGCATCACTGCTCGCTGATACATCACCCGCCGTTAATTCTAACGAACGCTGGTTTTGCTCTTTCTTAATCCATTTATTTAAGAACGCTAAACTGGTTATATTATTGGGTAATTTAGCGTCGTAGAACTCGAACAACGCTTGCTCGTCCACCAACAAATCTACACGGCGGCCCTTTTGCTGCTCATATTCTATCGATTCTAGCAGCGCTTCGTTTTTTCTATAAAAACTCGCGTGGCAAACCATTTCTCGATCCACCAAGCCGCGTCGAATAAACATTTCACGAGCCTGCGTTGGCTCTGTTCTGGCCAATGGCACCTTGTGGCCTTTGCTAACGGTTAATCCAAACAGCAACACCTGCTCATGCACCATCGCTTGCGCTGATTTTTTTGACCAATGGGGCTCGTAGTAATGGCGTTTAATTAAATGTGCGGCGGTTTTTTCAATCCATTCCGGTTTAATGCTGGCAATGGTGCGGCCATATACCCGTGTGGTTTCTACCTGCTCTGCCGCCATTAGCCATTTCGGCTGTTTTTTAAATAAGCTGGATGCAGGGTGAATATGAAACTTTAAATTTCGCGCACCCAGATATTCCGACTGCTCATGCTTAAACCCAATACGCGTTACCAAACCCGTTAGCAATGCTTGGTGAATCGCATCGTCATCAGCTTCACTGCTATTAAGCGTCAACTTAAGGTTCTTTTTTACTAAATCGTATAATTGCCGACGAATATCTTCCCAGTCCTTAATGCGCATATAAGCAAGGAAGTTCTCGCGGCAATATTTACGAAATTGATTATTGGATAAGTCGTTTTTTTGCTGTTGAATTTCACGCCAAAGGGTTAAATAGGATAAAAAGTCAGACGTCTCATTCTGATACTTCTTATGCTTTTCATCCGCATACTTGGCTTTATCGCTAGGACGCTCTCTCGGGTCTTGAATGGACAACGCCGACACAATCGTCAACACTTCTTCTAAACACTGAAACTCTTCCGCCGCCAATAACATTCGGCCAAATTGAGGATCCAGTGGGAACTGCGTTAATCGTCGGCCAATTTGCGTCAGTTGTTCCGCATCGTTCAACGCGCCCAGTTCATGCAGACTGCGTACACCGCTGCGAATCATTTTGTCTGCCGGCGGCTCTAAAAACGGAAACTGGTTAATGTCCGATAATCGTAACGATTTCATCTGCAAAATAACCGACGCTAAATTGGTACGCAAAATTTCCGGCTCGGTAAATTCTGCTCGCTGTTTGAAGTCATCTTCGCTGTACAAACGAATACAAATACCCGGCGCTTCACGACCACAACGCCCACTGCGCTGATTTGCGCTGGCTTGCGAAATGGGCTCTATCGGCAATTGTTGAATTTTACTGCGCTGGCTAAAGCGGCTGATACGCGCCACGCCCGTATCAATCACACAGCGGATACCCGGCACGGTAAGCGAGGTTTCTGCCACGTTCGTCGCCAATACAATCCGCAATTTCTTATGCGGCTTAAAAATTTGGGCTTGTTCTTTACCGCTCAACCGCGAATACAGGGGCAGAATATCGTAACCTTTCGGGTGGTTTTTACTAAGTGCCTCGGCAGCTTCTCGAATTTCCCGTTCACCACTTAAAAACACCAAAATATCGCCCGCCCTATCACGGTGAAGCTCACCTGCGGCATTAACAATGCCTTGCAGCATATCTTGCTGGTTTTGTTCTGAATCAACACCCACGGGGCGATAGCGCATTTCAACCGGATAAGTTCTACCCGATACATTAATAACGGGGGCATTGTTGAAATGTGTTGAAAAACGATCAGGGTCAATCGTCGCCGAGGTAACAATTAATTTTAAATCTGGGCGTTTTGGCAACAGCCATTTCATATAGCCCAGTAAAAAATCAATGTTCAAGCTGCGCTCGTGCGCCTCATCCAAAATCAAGGTGTCGTACTGGCTTAAAAATGGGTCAGATTTTATTTCAGCCAATAAAATTCCGTCCGTCATCAACTTTACTAAAGTCTTATCATTTTCCTTTCCTTGAAAACGAATTTTATAGCCAACCTGCTGACCCAGCTCTGTTTTTAATTCATCAGCAATACGCTGCGCAACCGTAATGGCCGCTAATCTGCGTGGTTGAGTATGACCAATCTGACCTTTAAAGCCACGGCCGAGTTCTAAACAAATTTTAGGCAACTGTGTAGTTTTACCTGAGCCGGTTTCACCACACAAAATCACCACTTGGTGCTGGTTAATTAACGCCGCAATGTCATCCCGTTTATCACTAATGGGTAAATCTGGATAATTGATGATTGGACAACCGGCTTTGCGCTGCTCAACCTGTTTGAGCGATTTTTCTACTCTAGTAAAAAAAGCGTCAAGTTTGCCATTTTTTTCTGCCGACTTGCCTGAGCCTATTCTTTTTAATTGTGAGTAAAACGTATGCTGATCTCTACTGAGACATTGCGAAATTAACGCACGTATTTCATTGG
>JBDOOJ010000102.1:0-3112 GCA_039830885.1 Cycloclasticus sp. | reverse complement strand
AACCCTTTGTAGATGTGCTGCCAGCGGGAGCCCATCCAGATACCGGCGATGTGCGAGGCACTAATCGTTGCCAAATTGCGGTTCATCAGCCACAAGGTGGCGGTGTCGTCACGGTGTTGTCGGTGATTGATAACCTAGTTAAAGGCGCGTCTGGACAAGCTATTCATAATATGAACATCATGTTTGGGCTGGATGAAATGTCCGGATTGAAGCAGGTTGGTTTATACCCGTAAGCTTGGATTGATATGATTCCGCATCAGTGCCCGCACCCTTACCACCAAACAAAATGCAGGCGATTAATCGAAAGAAATTCTCTGCTTGCCATGATTATTGGTTTGTTGCTGTTTTTTTTAGTTGGGCGTTTTTCGGTTAAGAATGCGGATGAATACCAAGCTGAGAATATTGCCTTGAAAGCATCGGTTGAGCAACTGTCATCACGGAACAAGGAGCTTGTTAAGCAGCAAGATTTTGTGAATAACTCACAAAAAATTGACTTGCAAGCTCGCAATGATTCACGTCGCTCGCTCACTAAATTACACGATGAGCTGAGTGAAGTTAAAGAACAGCTGGCCTTTTATCAGCGCGTGGTGGCGCCAGAAACCTTGGTTAAGGGCTTATATATAAATAGTTTCGATTTAAAACGAGCCGATGAGTTAGGGCATTACCGTTACCAATTGGTCGTGGCTCAAGGTGCGAGCCAGAAGCGGGCGCTTAAAGGTCAATATATGCTGTTCGTTGTAGGTAAGCTGAAAGGCAAAAGTAAAACTTTGTCATTAAAAGACATGGCGATGGCTACCGAGCAGCGACATGCGTTTTCGTTCCGTTATTATGAAATACTATCGGGAAATATTGGCTTGCCGGATGGCTTTGAGCCTGAATACATACGTATTAAAGTCAGCCCCTCTTCTAAGAAGGCTAAAGTCGTGGAGCGACAGTGGCAATGGCGCGATTTAATTAAGGCAGATGGGTGAGTGCTATGATAGTGCACGCTTCTACGCTAAACTGTACGACCGGCTAAGTAAAAGTAACGAGGATTAAAATTATGTTTTCTGCAGATACTAAAAAGTTAAAAGAAATAAATACCACGAATGTTTCAACCATTATCGGTGAAGGTACGGTAGTTCAAGGTGATATCCTTTACGCTGGTGGCTTGCACATTGACGGCAAAGTTATTGGCAACGTGTCGGCAGAAAATGCGTCTGGTGCCACTTTAACATTGAGTAAGCTGGGTGCCATTCACGGCAATGTTAACGTGCCGACAGTCGTTATTGATGGTGAAGTTCAAGGCGATGTGATGTCGTCTGATCGCGTTCAATTGATTGCTAATTCAAGAATTACAGGGAATGTGCAATATAATTTAATCGAGATGGAAGTAGGCGCTGAGGTTAACGGCCAATTGGTTCGTCAACAAAGTAAGGGCTCAAATGTGGCGCAAATTCCATTAAAGGAAGCTGCAAAAGAAGAACTTTCTTGATTGAGAACACACTAACAAATACAACACATAGTTAAGTTACGAGAAACAATATGACAACATTTGCTGCTAACGCGGATATTAATTTCACAGACAGTGCTGCTAAAAAAGTGGCGGAGTTAATTAAAGAAGAAGGTAATACCGAGCTTAAACTTCGTGTGTATATTTCTGGTGGCGGTTGCTCCGGGTTTCAATACGGTTTTACGTTTGATGAAACGATGGCCGAAGATGATTTCGGCATTGAAAAAAACGGTGTTGTTGTGATTATTGACCCAATGAGCTATCAGTACCTTGAAAAAGCGGAAGTTGATTACAAAGAGAGTCTACAAGGTTCACAATTTGTTATTCGTAACCCCAACGCAACCACGACGTGCGGTTGCGGTTCGTCATTTGCTGCTTAAAGCAGGGTAAATCGCTCCTAAAATAACGGCTTTTTTTGCGCCGGTTACTGACGGGATATTTCCTGTTTTTCCTTCCATTGTTTGCTTGGCAAGCCAGGCAAAGGCAATGGCTTCTACCCAATCTGGATCCACGCCGTACAGCTTAGTTGTATCGAGGTTGCAGTTTAGTAAGCTACGAAGTCTTTCTTGTAAGTAATCATTATGAGACCCACCGCCGCAGACTAGTGTTTTATCAACTGCTGGTAATTGCATGACGCTTTGCGCTATGCAGGTTGCCGTTAACTCGCAAAGCGTGGTTAATACGTCTACCGTGTTCGTCGGATGTGAATCAAGATGTGGCTGTAGCCAATTAAGGTTGAAATACTCTGGCCCCGTGCTTTTTGGGTAAGCTTTTGAAAAATAAGCATCGCTGATTAGACTGCTGAGCAGAGTGGCGTTGACGTTTCCTTTTCTAGCGATCTCGCCAGATGTATCAAAAGGCAAATCAAAATGTTGCTGGCACCATTGGTTCATAAGGGTATTGCCGGGGCCGCAATCAAAACCAATAACCTCATCCTCGTGATGGTTGCTTAAAAATGTCACGTTCGAAATGCCACCAATGTTTACGATGGCTAGGTTTTCTTTATCCGACTGGAAAATGGCTTGGTGAAAGGCGGGTACAAGTGGAGCGCCTTGTCCGCCAGCGGCAATATCACGTCGTCTAAAATCTGCGACAACTGTAATGTCTGTGGCGTCGGCTATGCGGTTTGCATCACCAATTTGCAGGGTGTGTGCGGGGTCATTGTTGGGGCTGTGTTGAACAGTTTGCCCATGCGAGCCGATTGCAATAATGTCACGTGAATTCAAATTGGCGTCGTCTAACGATTGTCGAATGCATTGCGCATAAAAAGCACCGAGTTCAGCATCAACACGACCTAAATCATCAAAGCTTATGCTTGATTGTCGGCATGCATTGGTTATCGCCGACAATAATTCGTTTGGGTAAGGTTTAAAAAAAGTTGAGGCGATAACGGGTTTGTGGACATTAAAATCGGCAATAACGATATCGACACCATCTAAACTGGTGCCAGACATAAGACCAATATAGTACTGGCTCATGCGTTATTAATTAATACGTGCTAGTTGAGTTGTTTTAGCAATTTCGAGCTGAGTTAGTAGAGGCGCGGCCTGCTGTTTGAATTGAGCCAGTAAGTTTTTATTAATTGGTTTGGCTGATGGGAATTTGGCGGTGAGAGGGTTT
>JBDOOJ010000070.1:0-3166 GCA_039830885.1 Cycloclasticus sp. | reverse complement strand
GAACAGCTCATTGCAAAGCCACTTTCAAAATATTTTCCTGATTACTATTATGGTGTTACGATGAAAAGGAAAGGCGCTTTATCACTACCAGCAAAGAACTTTATCGAATTGATTGACCCCAGTTTTTTTCGGGGGTCTTAAAGACTTTAACATTTTGCTACTCGTACTTCAGGGTCACAATTTATATTCTGTGACGTCACAGTTATCTACATAGGCTCTAAATTTATCGTTAAAAAACTCTTTTCTCAGACTCCAAAAATAGCTAATGTGTGTTAAATCCATAAATGAAACGAATTGCTTAGCCATTGGTATCCACATGTCATCATCAAGCCTGCCATTTTTATGCATTAAGTAGGCTTCTTCCCAAACACGTAACACTTGTTGGCAAGAAGTGAATAGCTGGAACCGTTCCGTTTCATCAAGTGAATCTATATCATTTTTTGCCCTGATAAAAATGTCAGCTGCCCCATTTTCTGAGTACTGTTTAATGCTATCTCGAAAAGCCGCTGATATCTCATGCATAGCTAACGCTTGCGTTTCTTTGCTTTGTACCCTAATTTGGACAGCCAAATATACCAACGAGACCACTACCGCAAAAGCCCCCACAATGTCCCCAATAGCCCCTATTGCATCCCAGTTCATATAAGTCTCGTATATTGTTGTAAAAAAAGTGTTCCCACAAATATTATGTGAAAATTGCTCGAAAATAAACAATAAGGTCTCTTCGTTGTAAGAACAACCTTTTTATTCAATCACCATTTTTATACTCTGTTCCTGTAGGCTCTTAGACTATGGGAACACAGCCGCGACCATATAGGTCAGGTGTTAGCTCTGCGTACTTTTTTGTGTTTATAAAGGCAGGCCTTGCTCGCATACGTTCTAGATAAGCCAAAGTTTTTGGTGCCTCGCCTGATTTTAAATCCATAAGCCCCCATGAGTCTCCCATATGTAGGCTAAAGGCGCACATCGTGTCGGCAATACTAAAACCGCTGTCGAGAAGGTAATCTCCACCTTGCTTGTCAAAATGTGACTCGAAATGGGCGACATTCTCTCTAAATACTTGTCGCATTGGCTCAATTAACTGTGCTTGCACATCAGTTAATTTCGTTCCATTACCCATAAGTAAGTGCAACAATGGCATTCTAAAGGTAATACATGTCTCAGCCATTCCTAGCCATTGCAACATCTCTATTCTTTCAGCCGCGACACCTAATAACTGTTTATTTTCTTGATACCTTTCGGCAATAAGTTGTGAAATAACACCTGAATCACCAATTTCGTGACCATCCATTTGTAAAGTAGGAATTTTGTACGAGTGCATAACCCCGTATTTTTGCATTTGTGGCGCATAAGGTTGTCCAGGCGTTAGCATACAAACTTCAAAATCGTCCGTGCCTAGCTCTTCAAGAAGCCACAAGCAACGAAACGCTCGTGAATGGCCGTAGCTCGGTATTGCCATATGAAACAACCTAATGTTGGACATGACATTCACTTTTTTTAATTACCGTAACACTTGCGCCACATAAGCCACCTTAAATGCACCCTCTTGAAATACCTTTAAACCTGTCTCAGCAAACGTAATGGGTAAAGTATTTTCAGATAGCCCAATTTTAATATCCTTTTGCGGTATCACGGTCACATCAAAATCGGCAATTAACTGAAGTGCGGCCTCTAATTTAAAACCAATAGCGCCACCGGCAAACTTCCCTTTTGGTGGTCGTTCTTTAATCGCAATCGTAGTAACGGCGTAATCATTCATTAACTTAACGAATGTCGATTGGAAATATTGAAGGTCTCCACGTGTATGGTTTTTAGGTAACGTGATTTTTCGCACCCTACAGTCAGGTAAATTAAATTGATGCTTATCTAATTCAAGCAAGCAAATAACCGCATCATTACCCGTCAGCTCTACGCCACATATTTTCATGTCTATTCCTTAGTGAAGGTTCAATCACCGTATTGCTTACCCCTGCTATTAACAATGAAACTAAGCATCAGAATACGGCATTATTAGCGACCTATTATACAAGGCTAGCAACTAGTCAAATAGTTAATTAAGCAAAGGTAAGGGAGTTAAATAGATAAGCAAGCTTGTTAGTAAGCAGTTTTAAGCCCGCCCTAACCGATTTATTCTATAATGGTTAATCAAAAACTATAAGGGCCCCGCATGATCTGGAAACCCAATGTTACCGTTGCCTCTATTGTTGAGCTTAACGGAAAATTTCTTATGGTTGAGGAAGAGTCCCCTACTGGTGCTGTATTAAACCAACCTGCGGGACATTTAGAACCGAGAGAAACCATCGAAGCTGCTGTCATACGTGAAACGCTTGAGGAAACGGGTTATCGTTTTACACCTTCTTTTATGGTGGGTTCCTACCTTTGGTACAACGAAGCAAATGACACGACCTATTTTCGTACCACGTTCTCCGGTTCCGTTTGTGAAAAGCACATCGCGGATAAACTTGATGAAGGTATTATTCGTGCGGTTTGGATGACACATGATGAAATTTTGCAAAACGAACAGCGTTTAAGAGGCCCGATGATTCTTGAAAGCCTTAACGACTATCTAAACGGTAAGAAATATCCTTTAGATACCGTTAAATCATTTGTCTAGTAAACGGCGGACTCATCTTAATTTATGACAACTTATAATGTAATGGTTGGCATGTCGGGTGGTGTTGACTCATCCGTTGCTGCGTTGCGCTTGCTTGAACAAGGACACGATGTAACAGGCTTGTTCATGAAGAACTGGGATGAAGACGATGGCACGGAGTATTGCACAGCTAAGGAAGATTTAGAGGATGCGCAACAGGTATGCGACACATTAGGCATTGAGCTTAAAACCGTTAATTTCGCCACGGAGTATTGGGATAATGTTTTTGAAGATTTCCTAAAAGAATATGCGGCAGGCCGAACACCCAACCCAGATATTTTATGCAACCGCGAAATTAAATTTAAAGCCTTTTTAGACTACGCCACTGCATTAGGCGCAGACTATATTGCTACTGGGCATTACACTCAAATTCGTGAAAAAGATGATCAATTTCAACTGCTGCGCGGTTTAGATAACAACAAAGATCAAAGCTATTTTTTGTATACGCTGGGGCAATCGCAATTAAGCCGCAGCCTATTTCCTATTGGGCACATAGAAAAGCCGGTTGTACGG
>JBDOOJ010000008.1:0-11109 GCA_039830885.1 Cycloclasticus sp. | reverse complement strand
AAATCGCCGTCGGTTAAATCGTCAAAGGTTTTCCCACTGGCGGTTTGAAATTCTAAATTTGAATCTGCAAACTTACTTTGTAGAGTGATTGGGTCGCCACGTAAAATAAGGATATCATTCTCTTTTAGTGTGTAATTGGGATTGGTATTTAGCGCAAAACGATTGCCTCTTGCGATGCCAGCTACGCCAACGTCATCACTTTGCAGGCTTTCTATTTTATTGACGGCCAAATCAATCAGAGGGCTGTCGGCCATGACTTTTACTTCAGTTAAATAGCTGCTCACTTCGAATAACTGTTCGGGCGGATTTTCTTCAAAGCGCTGTTTGGGAATTAAACGCCAGCCAATAACAGTGATAAAAACAACGCCAACTAGCGCGATAACTGAGCCGATAGGTGAAAAATCGAACATGCTAAACGCGGTGCCGGTAACATCTGCTCGGTAGTTGGCGATAATGATGTTCGGTGGTGTGCCAATCATGGTGCTCATGCCGCCTAAAATACTACCAAAGGCAATTGGCATCAGTATCATCGCAGGTGATCGATTGTGTTCTTTAGCCGTGGCAATGGCGACGGGCAGCAGTAAGGCGAGTGCGCCGACGTTGTTCATGAAGGCCGAAAAAAACGTGACAATTCCAGTTAATAAAGCAATGTGCACGATAACATTGCCAGTGTGTGGCAATAAATGCGATGCGACGACATCAACCACGCCGGCATTTTTTAATGCTTGGCTGATAATTAAAACAGCCGCCACTGTAATAACGGCGGTGTGGCCAAAGCCTGCAAATGCTTCGTTTGGCGTGACCAAACCAAACAGCAAAACAGCGGTCATGGCGGCGAGAGCGACTAAATCGTAACGCCACTTTCCCCATGCGAATAGAACCAACGTTGTAAATAAAATAGCGAAAATTAACGTTTGATCAGTGCTTATCATCGTTTAATAATATTTTTTTTGCCTGGTTGATCTGGCTAGCTATATGCGCAGAGCCGCCTTTATCGGGATGGTTTTTTTGCATTAGGCGTTTGTGAGCCTCGGTAATCTGTTGCTTGGATGCGCCTTGGCTTAGTCCTAAAATGTCCAGCGCTTCTTTGTTGGTTATGTTTTGTGTTGGAGGAGGTACGGGTGCTTGGTTTTTGTCTTGAGCTGACTTGATGTTTTTAACGATACCCAGAATGCGAAGCACATTAGGTAAGTGTCGGGTAATCAGTGGAATGGCAGAGCCAATAAACGCAAAAATTATATTGAGCTTACCCGTTGCGGCGAGCAAGATAAGCCCCAAGCCTAGTACGAGCCAAAGTGATTTACGAATGTTAGCGGCAACGGTTTCTGCTGGGGTGGTTAAAAACCAGCGCACGAGATAAATGGCACCAAAAACAACGATAATGAGAAGTAATAAGCGAATCATCGGGTAATGTTTCTGCGTTTATTCATTTTGAACGTTGCAAAGCTTTGTTTGCGTGTTTGTCCGTTCGTAACATATTCGCCTAGCCAGATAAATTCTTGTGGATCTGCAATCATACCAACGTGACGATACACGTGGTCACCATGTTGGTCTAAAAAGGTAATTGTCGGCGTTAAACGCACGCGGTTGTTTTTAGCATATTCGATATAAGACGATGTTGCTCCTGATACATCCGTTAATTGTTGGCCAGATTCGATGTCCACTTCTATTAATTGAAAATAAGACCTGAAGTAATGTTGTACAGAGGCTTGATTAAAAACGATTGCCTTCATGCGACGGCAAAAATGACAATGCGATGTGCTGAAAAACACCATTACACCGAATTTGTTGTCTTTTTTTACCTGTTTAAGTTCTGTAAGCAGGTTGCCTGAAAAAGTGTGAAAGAAGTCATGCTTTGGCGCGGTGTTTGTTGGCGAAAAGGAATAAGCTAGAACGCTTGAACCCCATACTAAGAATAGGCTCGCAACAGCTAAATGAATTTTTAATGAAGTTATTTTCAACATTTGTTAATTAAATCACAGTATTTTCTTTAATGTTGTCTAAGCTTACTGTGTGCTTAAGAGAAATAGAAATAAAACATTAAAACAAATTCATGATTTGCAGAGTAATGCAAAACGTTTTTGCTTCTTAGTAGAAAATGTACATGAGTTTAATTCAAAAGAATGGCTGGCTGAAATCAGCTTGATTTTGCCACGCATTCACGCAGTTATGGCGATGATAGATAATCCTAATAAAGGTGAATGTTTGTTTGCCGTATCAGATATTGACGAACGTTTTGATCTATTTTGTAGCTTAAAAAAACGACTTGGCGAGAAAGATGCCTATGAAGTTGGCGATGAGCTCGCTGACAATGAAATGTATGGTAGTTTGGCGGGTGACCTTGCGGACCTTTATTTTGAAATTAAGAGAGGTCTCGATTTAATTCAAAATGGACGAGAGAACTTGCCAGCTGCGTTAAGCCTATGGCGTGATGGGTTTTTCCTCCACTGGGGTAAGCACCTCATTGATGCTGAGAGGCATTTGTACGACTTACGTGTACACCATCAAATCTAAATCTGCTTTGCTAGCCACTTAATCTTTGCTGACTGTTCTATAGATCGCAGCCACTTATAGGCTTGCTCTAAGTTGTCAGCTGCGGCGTACACGCCGTGTGACTGAACGATGGCCAACGGCTGCTTCTTTAAGCTATCGGCAATTCGTTTGGGCATTGTTTCAAGGTAGTTGTCAGCATCGCATTGAATTACTTCGAGGTCGCCAAAGTACAATTTTCCTTCAAAATCGACCGGAGAGAAGCGCTCGTCGTTCAACGTTAATGCAATGGTGTAAGGGTTATGTGCATGGAGGACGGCGGTGAAATTTCCTATTGTTTGGTATATATGCTGATGAATGCTTGCGTCTAATGATGCGTTGCTAGGCAGTTTTTTGCTGAACTCACAGTGCACTAAATCACTGGTTTGAACGGTGTCAGCGCAAGCGCCTGTTTTTGTGACAACAAATGATTCACCAAGCCGAGCGGAGCCATTGCCGCTGTGTGAATCGTTTAAGCCGTGTTGGCATAGCAACTGATAATAGAGAACGAGTTGATCTTCTGTCGTCATTAGCTTTTTTTCGGACGTTGCCGAGCCCAAATAATAACCCCAGTACATGCCAAGAATAGAAGGATGACGCCGACAAAATCAAAAAATAATGTGCCGTATGAACCAAAAAAGCGGCCGCTGTGAATATCCAGCATCAGTGTTTCTAATGAAATTATATTTGCGCGATATCGTTCGCTTATAGCCAGTTTATTAATGGTTGATACCGGCTTGTTCTGTGACCAGGTAACGTTGTGATTAAGAGGTGCTACCTGCAAAACAAGGTTGGCATCCAATCGATAGAGTATATTTTCAGATAACACATTAACGTGTTGTTCTTCGTCAAGGCCTATCTTGCTAATGTTATTGGGTATGCCGCCTGTTTTAGATAACGTTTCAAGCAGTTGGCCAGTAGAATCAACCAGCAATAACTTGTTTGTTAAAGCGATAACAATAAACTCTTCATAGACAACCCCTCCGACTAACGAGCTGTTAATAGCCAAGCTGTTATTGCCGTCTATAAACAGTATGTCGTCGGCTTGGGTTATTACCTGCTGACCGGCGATAAACTGTCTAACAACCGTTGGCGACTGTACGTTGTATAAGTTCAGTAAAAAGTTAGAGCTGACGTGTTTGTTTTTAAGAGCTAAGTCGTCCGTGTGGTTAAGTGTGATACCCGAGATAGTGATAAAAATAACGAACAAAGCAGCAAATAATCCTGTATAGCGATGCCAAATATACAGTGATTTAGATTTATTTCGATGGCGCCTGTGTTGATTCATTGGTTCGTATGCTGCTCAAGGTATAAGACAATTCTAGCAATTTTTTTCAATGCGCGAACCGATAAAGTGGCGCCAGAAATGCCATCGATAGATTGGTTTAGTTGTAGACTATCTGTGATGCTAGCATTGTTGAATTGGCGGGTAAAAAAGTCATGCTTAACTTCCCAGCCGCGCGATTCACGAAAGGTGAGGACTTTTAGTTGTTTAATTTGTCCGTGTTCTAAAACAACCCCAACGGTAATGGGTTTTTCCTTGCCAATTTCATTCAGTATCCAAGCTGTTTTGGAGCCTCTTTGCCAATATCTAACACGAATAAAGCCGGGTGAGTGTTGCAAAATGTCACTGATAACTTGTTTCTTTTCCTTAGTCATCCAAACAGTGGATACGGCTGGAATGTCACCACTAAAGGCTTGTTCAATAAAAGCTAAAGGGGTTTGATAAACCCCTTTAGCTATTGCTGATTGCAAGAATAAAAGAGCAAGGATGAATAACAGCTTTTTCATAACAATCTAGTCTTACAACTCTCTAGAACTGGTAACCTAGGCCAACGTTTAGGCCGTTTTGCTCTGCGTCATCTTCATTATGTTGATATTGATAATCAGCTTTAATCACAACGTCTTCATGTGGCCAGTAGTTAATGCCTATATCCCATTGCTCTTTTTCGGAATCAGAATCGTTACTGCCCGCTTTGTTGTCCCATTGGTTAAAGCGAGCAAATAGTCCCAGTTTGTTAGACACTTTATAAGATGGCTCAAGGTAAAAGCCTTTTTGTATGTCTGCACCGGCGGCTTCAACTGCGCTGCCATCAATGTCCCATCTTGCGTATAGTGCTTTCAAGGTAAATGGGCCTGTTGACCAGATCGCATGTGTTTCAATTAAGTTGCCTTCATCAAGCCCTGCAACAAGGCCTTGTCCCATGTCTTGCTGGTGTTGACCAGTAATAGCTAATTCAAGACCAGGAATGCCGGTGAATTTTAAGCGTGCGGTAACTGCGGGGTCATTTGCTTTTGCTTTGCTCACTTTTTGACGACCGCTACGAATACTTGAGTAAGAAACTATTTTGGTAACACTGTCCGTTTTGGTGGCGTTAAGCCCAGAGTGAAGATAGGCATCATAACTAAAACCAGAGCCTAGTTGGCCGTGCAAACCAGCGCCGGCTGCCCACCAAGTAGCAGGGATAATATTCTTTTCTATTGGGTTACGCTCGGTGCCGTAAAATGTGGGTGGCTCGTGTGTTTCGTTAATGATGCCGACAGGCAATAAAAACAAGCCAGCGCGGGCTGTGTGATTGTCATTTAAATCAAAATCAATATAGGCTTGTTCTAACTCAACTTCGCCACTTTTTCCTTCCCCTGCAATGCTGTGCTCAACTTCAAGTTCGGAGAAAAAACGAATGTCATCGTTAAACTCATGACCAAAGAATAAAACAAAACGATGGAAATCAATCTCATCTTTGTCGCTAGCGCCGCCTTTGCCAGATAAGTTGTTGTAGTGCAATTCGCCGTAGCCGCCTACGGTGGTCTTATCCGCAAAACTAGCTAATTTTTGGATGCCGCTAGTGCTGTCGGCAATGGCTTCTGATGCAAGAACAGCGGCTTCAGCTTTTTTATCGGTTTGAGTGACTAAAACACGAAGGTCTGCATTTTCTTGTTGCAGTTGTTTGTTTTGAGCCTCAAGTGCGTCTAGTCTTTTTGCAAGGTCCTCTAAGGTTAAGGCTGAAGCTTGAGGAGCGATGACGATGCTGAATAAGATGACGAGAGTGGTTTTTTTTGTTAAAAAATCAAATGACATGGTGGAGGTTCCTACTAGTTAATAACTTGTAAATTATAATGCGAATCATTCTCATTAGCAATGATGGATAAGCGATAAATGACTGAAAATAAATGTTTTGTTAAATATTCCGTATAATAAGGTGATTATTGATTCTTAGGAGACCGTCATGGGCGTAGCACAATCATTTAACTCAGAATTAACGTCATCGGACGTTAATATCAGTGAAGCAGCAGCAGAGAAGCTAAAAGAGCTGTTTGTAGATGTGGGTGATGACATGGAGGCTATTCGTATATTTGTATCGGGTGGTGGCTGTGGCGGTATGACATACGGGATGACATTTTCGGATGAAAAATCACCGTTTGACACCGTGCTAGATGCCGGCGATTACAAAGTATACGTGGATACTGTTGCGCTAAATTATATGCGTGGTGTGGAAATTGATTTTGTAGATAAAGGCATGGGCGAAGCCAGCTTCGTTTTCAATAATGTGTTTTCTGCAACCGGTGGCGCAGGCACTTGCGGTGCTTGCGGTGCATCAGGTGGCTGCGGCGCTTAAAAAGTAGCAATAGGCAGTTTTTAATTATTCGGTTTTCCTGATTGAAATACAGTTAGGCCATACGCCGAGTGGCACACCTTATTATGCATTCAGTTCTTTTAGTTGCCCCACATAATAGCTACCGAATTCACGCTTATATTGAGGCGGCTAAACACCTTAATATTGAGTTGGTTGTTGCGTCCCAAAGTAAACATTCGTTAGTCAGTGCAGTAGCTGACGGCATTCAAATTGATTTTTCCGATGATGATGTCAGTTTAACGCGCATTCTAAAAGCCAACGAGCAGTATCATTTTCAAGCGGTTATCACCAGCGACGATGGCGGCATTAAATTAACAGCAAAAGTTGCGCAAGCGTTAGATCTGTCCGCGAATCACCCAGACTCTGCCGAGCTAACTCGTCGCAAAGACTTGGCGCGCAGTCGTTTAAAAAACAGCAACGTCCCCGTTCCCTTTTTTAAGTTGATACACCTTCGTCAGCCATTATTGTCCCAATTAGTTGATGTAACGTATCCGGTGGTGGTTAAGCCGGTGTCGATGTCGGGCAGTAAAGGCGTTATTCGGGCGGATAATCAACAGCAGTGCGTCGATGCACTTCGCCGGATTGAAAAAATTCAAGCGCATGTTAGTGAGCCAATTGAGCGCGATAGCGTATTGCTTGAAGCGTATATCAGGGGTAAAGAAGTGGCGTACGAAGGATTGCTGCATCAAGGGGTGTTAAAACAGCTAACGATTTTTGATAAGCCAGACCCAATGGAAGGCCCGTTTTTTGAAGAAACGTATTATGTTACGCCGACACGCTTATCTGCAAAAGAACAGGCACTAATAGAAACACGTGTTACGCAAGCGTGTGCCGCGTATGGTTTACGTGAAGGGCCGGTGCATGCGGAGCTGAGATTTCAAGAGGACGAGGCATACATTATAGAAATAGCATCACGCACGATAGGTGGTGATTGTGCGGATATGCTTAAGTTTGGTTTAAATATTGGTTTAGAAGAAATGGTGTTGTTGCAAGCGATGGGCAAGCCGATAGATATTCCCGCGTTAAAGCATAGCGTAGGGGTGTTGATGATTCCCATTCCATCGCAGGGTATTTTGCGTCGGGTTGAAGGCATTGCTAATGCGAAAAAAGTCGACTATATAACGGACGTGGGTATCAGTGTGCGAGAAGGTTACGAGTTGACGCCGTTGCCGGAAGGGTCCAGCTATTTAGGGTTTATATTTGCTAGAGCACCGACGGCAACGTTGGTTGAGAAAGCGCTAAGGCGGGCACATGAGTGCTTGAATATACGCATTGCCCCCAGTTTTAAATTACTGCAGGCGTAAGGTTTATTTGCCTTTAGCGGGCGCCGCGTTTTTTGATTCTGCTTGGAAGCCGCTCGGTAATTGCCCCATTTCGCCTTCACCAAAGAAAAAGCCTTTCATGTGGGTTTCAATTAATTCGATACTTTCAACGTCTGCTGTGCTTAAACCGTTTTCGTTGATGATCATGGTTAAACGTTCTAGCCATTTACTCCAGCCTTCTTTAGATACGTTTGCCATAATTTTTTCACCCAGCTCACCTGGATGGGGTGCTGAATCAAGGGCTTCACCTTCGGTTTTAAGTACAACGCATTGAACGGTATTAGTCATGATGAGTTTTGTATTGAAAAAATTGATTATACAGGTTTATGCAAAGAGGCTATATACTTCAGCGAAACTTAGGTCGGTTCAATTTAAAATGGCTTGACCGTCGCCAAGATAATGATGAGAACTAAAAACAGCACGGGGACTTCGTTCATCCAACGGAAATACACATGGCTGTGAGTATTCCTGTCGTGTTTGAAGTCAGCTAGCCATTTGCCGCAAAAAACGTGGTAAATGCACAATAAGCCGATGAGCAGTAATTTTGCGTGTAACCAGCCCGATTGACCAAACGCCGCCCAAGCATAATCCGTTAGCATCCATATACCAAACCCTAGCGTAAAGATGAGGCCGGGGGTCATAATGCCAAAATACAGTTTGCGCTCCATAATTTTGAAACGTTCGTTGCTGGCTTTGTCGTTGCTCATTGCGTGATAAACAAACAAACGGGGCAAATAAAACAGCCCGGCAAACCAAGTCACCATAAAAATCAGGTGAAGTGCTTTAAGCCACATTAACTGTCAGCCAGTAATTGGTCGAGTTGCAGGCGCACGGCTTTGTCATCAAATACGCCTAGTTTTTGCATGACGATGGTAGATTGTGCTGTGAGCAAAAACGTAGTGGGTGTGAGTCGAACATTGCCAAACGCCTTGGCGGCTTCTCCCGTTGGGTCAAGGACAATGGTGTAAGGCAACTCACGCTCTTTAGTCATGGCGATAACGTGCTCGGGCGTATCGTGCTGCATAGCAATGGCGATAATATTGACGCCTTTGGCGGCGTAGTCAGCGTGTAAAGCTTTTAAGTGTGGGATTTCTTTAATGCAGCCGGGGCAATCCGTTGCCCAAAAGGTAATGAGCGCAGGTTTGCCTTTAAGCGATGCCATGCTCACTTGCTCGCCCATAATCGTGTTGACGGTAATGCTGGGAGCTTTATTCAACGGCCCGCCATTAAAAAACAGCATGCCGCCAAAGCCAATTAGCAAAGCGATGAAGAGGTACGTTCCATTATTGTTTTTTTTCATTTGATGCGGGTGTTAAGTAAGTTGCAGTGAGGCCTTCATATAAAGATAGAGGGCAAATGAGTTTAGAAGTTCCATTAGCAATAAAGGCGGTGGCCATCATGGGTAACAAAATGTCATGAGAGTTAGTCATTTCCATAATGATAACAAACGATGTTAACGGCGCTTGCAACATGCCAGCAAAATAGCCCGTCATGCCGAGTAAAATAACAATAGACAGAGGCGCAATGGGTAGCCAGTCGGCTATGTTTGCACCAATGCCCGCGCCAACAGATAACGAGGGAACAAAAACACCCGCAGGGATGCCGATGAAAAACGTGGCAATATTTGCAAGCATGCGCATCAATGGATATTCAGCGGGCATCGAGCCGGCATTAAGTAGGTAGTTTTTTGTTTCTTGATAGCCGGTGCCTGCAGTTGCCCCGTTGGTAAAATAGTTGAGTATGGCGATAATCAGCCCGCAAGCGAAGGCGATTTTTAACGGCGATAAAAATGAGATAGAGCGCAAAAATGCACCACCTTTTAATAGGATGAGGCTGAATAGCCCGCCCATAAAACCGGTCGCAATGCCGCATATTGGAATAATGAGCCAAGCTTTACCCCACGGAAAGGATAGCGATCGGTCGGTGAAGTAAACGTATTGGCCCAAAATAATGAGTGCAGTGGCACCAGCGAAAATCACCGCGGTTAATATAAGGCCGCTGGTTTTTTCTTCTAGCGAGCGGCCCATTTCTTCAATGGCAAAAACAATGCCGGCTAAAGGGGCGCTAAAAATGGCCGCAAACCCGGCTGAGCTGCCAGCGAGAATGAGTCCCTTTTCTAAATAATGCGGGCCAAAGTTTGCGAAACGGCCAAAGTAAGTCATTAATGCCGCGCCAATATGAATAGCCGGGCCGCCAAGCCCGACAGAGGCACCAGAAAAAATACCGCCAATACTTAATAGTAATTTACCGATGACAATACGAATGCTTAGAAAAGGTTTGTCGTTAACCGCATCAGGACATTGGAGCGCGGCCTTAACTTGAGGCACACCACTGCGTTCAGAGCCGGGAAAGTAGGTGAATGTTATCCACGCAAGAAGCGTTAAACAAACGGGCGTGAAAATAAAGCTGTAGAGCAAATATTGTTGATGAAGTTCTCTGAACAGAGCGCTCATGTACTCGCTACCTAACGCCAAAGCCACCGTTGCAAGTCCCACAAAAATAGCGCCCAGCCAGAAAACAAGGTGAGTTTTCCATGTGGACAATAGCGCGAAAGGGAGGCGATTTTTAGGCTCAGACATTAGGTTAAGTATAACAGACGGCGCTAGTGTAAAATGCCGATAGCAATCGGGTTACCCCCCGAGCCAATCAGTTTGGCATCGGTGAATGAAAGCGCCGTGTATTCGACATGAACAAATAACGAGGTAAGTAAGGTGATACGAGTTGGTATTGTAGGTGGAACAGGTTACACCGGCGTTGAGTTGCTTAGGCTGCTGGCTATGCACCCTAATGTGGTGGTGCAAGTGGTGACATCGCGTGCGGAAAAAGGCTTAAAAATTGATGCGGTATACCCTAATTTACGGGGCTTTAATGACTTGTGCTTTGTTGAACCAGTCATCGAAAATTTAACAGACTGTGATGTGGTGTTTTTTGCAACGCCTAATGCGACTGCTATGCATATGGCCAAAGAGTTACTTGCTGCTGGGGTTAAAGTTATCGACCTGTCGGCGGACTTTAGGCTGAAAGATGTGTCTGTATGGGAGCATTGGTACGGTGCGAAACATGTTTGCCCTGAATTATTAGAGCAGGCTGTTTATGGTTTACCAGAAACCAACCGCGAGGCGATAAAAAATGCGAGCCTTGTCGCCAACCCAGGTTGTTACCCAACAGCGACACAGTTAGGTTTTTTGCCGCTGATAAAATCAAATGTGATCGATACATCCATGCTGATATCAGATGCTAAATCAGGTGTGAGTGGCGCCGGACGTTCAGCCAGTGTTGTGGGTTTGATGAGTGAAAGCGGTGAAAGCTTTAAAGCGTACGGTGTGCCAGGGCATCGGCATTTACCTGAAATATCACAAGAGTTAGAGGCGGTATCAGCGACGCCAGTTTCGTTGACGTTCACGCCGCATTTGGTGCCGATGATACGCGGCATTCATGCCACGCTGTACGCGCCACTAAAAGATTCAAATGTTGATTTACAGGCTTTGTTTGAAACGTATTATGCGGATGAACCCTTTGTAGATGTGCTGCCAGCGGGAGCCCATCCAGATACCGGCGATGTGCGAGGCACTAATCGTTGCCAAATTGCGGTTCATCAGCCACAAGGTGGCGGTGTCGTCACG